>CAMNFE010000001.1 GCA_946537195.1 uncultured Candidatus Saccharibacteria bacterium
AGACTACTTTAGTGCACCTAGCGCATATTGAAGAGGTGTACAGAATAACAGAGGTGCTTGAATCAATTGGCGTAAAGACAGAATGGATTAACGGGGGTCGTGACTTAGAAATTACTCCGCCAAAGAAGCTTGATCTTGAGAATCTTGATATAGAAGCCGCAAGACGTACTCGTACTGTAATTATGTTTATGGGACCACTACTCCATAAATATAAAGAATTCCGTTTGCCATATGCGGGCGGCTGCTCGCTCGGATCACGCACCGTAGAGCCACATCTACATGCTTTGAAGAATTTTGGTTTAGATGTTGACGCAAAAAGTAATCCAGGTTTTTACGAAGCAACCGTACGTAGTATTAAAGTAGAGGACAAGAAAATCGTTCTTACCGAGCGCGGCGATACGGTTACAGAAAATGCCATAATGGCAGCAGCGTTATATCCAGGCAAAACTACAATTGTGGGCGCTAGCCCAAACTATATGGTGCAGGATGTTTGCTTCTTCCTACAGAAACTTGGCGTCAAGATTGACGGTGTTGGTACGACTAATCTCGTAATTCACGGCGTAAAGAAGCTAAGCAAAGCAATCTCTTATGCTCCAGGTGAAGACCCAATTGAAGCAATGAGCTTTATCGCGGCCGGAATTGCAACGAAATCTGAAATAGAAATCAAGCGTGTACCGATTGAATTTTTGGAAATTGAGCTTGAAGTACTGCGCAGTATGGGGCAAAAAATGCGTATCAGCGAGGAATATTATGGCGAAAATGGCCGTACGCGCTTAGTGGACATTAAGTTGAAAAAATCTACACTTAAAGCGCCAATTGATAAAATTCACCCGATGCCATTTCCTGGCCTAAATATCGACAGCTTGCCATTCTTCTCATTGATAGCTGCAACAGCAGAAGGCAGAACTCTAATTCACGACTGGGTATTTGAGAATCGGGCAATTTACTCAACAGAACTTTCGAATCTAAATGCAAAAGTGGAGCTGCTAGATGCACATCGTATCTTTATTAACGGCCCAACTAACTGGCGTCCAGCTGAGATGATGGCGCCGCCAGCCCTCCGCCCTGCAGTCGTAATCATGCTAGCAATGCTCGCTGCTCCTGGCACTTCAATTTTGCGCAATGTCTATTCGATTGCGCGCGGTTATGAAGATTTTGCAAACCGTTTGCGTAAGCTCGGCGCAGACATTGAGCCTTTGTCTGATATCTAGTTTATTACTGGGCGCTTATCTGTTATAATTTATCTATGGCTATTACTAGAGAAGATGTCTTACATTTGGCAAAACTGTCAAATATTTCGCTGAGCGAAGAACAAATAGAGCCACTGAAGAAAGACCTCGACAACATCGTCGGTTATATTTCGCAGCTCGATGAGCTAGATACCGAAGGTGTCGAGCCAACTTATCAGTGCTTCGATATGCAGAACGTTTGGCGCGAGGACGTAATTGAAGATTTCGAGGCAAATCGCGAAGATTTGCTAAATTTAACGGTCGAGAGTGAAGATCATCAGATAAAGGTGCCGAAAGTACTATGATTATTGCAGATAAAAATACCAAAGCCGTAGATTTAGTCCGCGCGGCGCTCGACAAAGCAAAAGAATATGAGGACTATCATTGTTTTATTTCCATGAACGAGGCTCGCGCATTAGAAAAAGCGCGTGAAATTGATGAGAAAATCGCCAAAGGCGAAAAAGTTGGTCGACTCGCTGGCGTACCGTACGCCCTGAAAGACAATTATCTAAGTCCAGAAGGTGTAACTACCGCCGCCGCAAGAATGCTCGACAACTTCCCTTCTCCAATTACCGCAACCGCAGTTGCTAGACTTGAAGCAGAAGGCGCAATTATGATTGGTCGCGCCAACCTTGATGCGTACGCACACGGCTCTAGCACAGAAAACTCTTACTTTGGACCATCCCATAACGCAGTCGATAAGTCTCGCGTGCCAGGTGGCTCGTCTGGCGGTTCAGCTTCGGCTGTAGCATTAGGGATTGTGCCGTTTGCGCTCGGTTCAGATACGGGCGGTTCGATTCGTCAACCAGCTAGCTACAACGGTGTCTGGGGTATTAAGCCAACTTATGGTACTGTTAGCCGTTATGGTGTAGTTGCTATGGCCTCTTCTACCGACACAATGGGTTGTTTCGCAAGAAGCGCCGAAGACGTTGATCTAGTAATGAGCATTATGGCCGGAAAAGATCCAAAAGATTCAACTACTTTGGATAATTTCTGGAATCATGATCTTGAAGACGCACGTCCAAAGAAAAAGAAAATTGGCGTAATTAAAGACTTTTTAGGTGACGGCGTGGATCCGGAAGTCGTAAAAACCGTGCGCGACTATGCCGCCAAAATGGAAAAAGCTGGTTTTGAGGTTGAAGAAATAAGTATGCCAATCATGAAATATGGTTTGGCAATTTATTACATCGTTCAGCCAGCCGAAGTCGCTTCAAACCTTAGCCGTTACGACGGCATACGCTATGGCCACCGCTCACTTGAGGCAAAAGACCTCGATAGCGTTTATAGCATGACGCGCGACGAAGGCTTTATGCCAGAAAACAAGCGTCGCATTATGATTGGCAATTTCGTACTTAGCTCTGGTTTCTTTGATGCGTACTATTTGAAAGCACAGAAAGCCCGTACGCTTTTGATTAATGCCTATAACGAAGCGTTCGAAAAATATGACGCCCTACTTTGCGCCGTAGCACCAGCCCCAGCTTTCAAGTTTGGCGAAAAGACAAATGACCCTCTACAGATGTATATGGAAGACGTAATGAGCGTGCCGCCGAGCATGGCAGGCTTGCCGGCCATCGCCGCACCGGCCGGCAAATCTAAAGAAGGTTTACCAATTGGTATTCAGTTAATTGGACCACGCAAGAGCGATCAGGTAATGCTCAACATCGCGAAGAGCGTGGAGGAAGTAGCCTAATGGACAGTTCGTTATTAACACTTTTGATAGCGATCGTTATTGTAGGTATTTTGCTTCTAATGATGATCTCTCTCACTAAAAAGAGAGGTCACGCTTTTGACAAAGAAAACTACCAGGTTGATTTCTTGAAAATAGAGAATTCCCTTCAACAAGGAAATGAAGCCACCTACGCTATGGCAATTATCCAAGGCGACAAACTGCTTGATAAAGCACTTTGCGAAATGGGCGTACAGGGCCGCACGATGGGCGATCGTCTGAAGAAAGTTGGCAATCAAAAGTTCACCCAACTTAATGCTGTTTGGCACGCACATAAACTACGCAATCAAATTGCACACGAAAGCGATTTTCATCCAGAATACCGTCAGGCGCAACATGCCCTTACGATCTACAAGCAGGCTTTAAGAGATTTGGGAGCAATATAGATGAGTAAAAGTGACTACAAAA
Organism: uncultured Candidatus Saccharibacteria bacterium; assembly: GCA_946537195.1. Lineage (GTDB taxonomy): Bacteria > Patescibacteriota > Saccharimonadia > Saccharimonadales > Saccharimonadaceae > UBA2834. The sequence continues at coordinate 3,364 of CAMNFE010000001.1, forward strand.
TGACAATCGGTATTGAATGCCACGTGCAGCTCAATACTAGGACAAAACTATTTAGCGCCGTCGATAACGATGCGGTAGACAAAGAACCAAACGCCTGCGTGAGCCCAATTGATTATGCCCTACCAGGAATGTTGCCTGTTCTAAATAAGGCCGCAGTCGAAAAAGCCGTTCGCGCCGGTCATGCAATGAACTGTAAAATTAATCTAGTCAGCCGTTTTGATCGTAAACATTATTACTACCCTGATTTGCCAAAAGGCTACCAGATTTCACAGATGTATCAGCCAATTATTGGTGCCGGCGAAGTATTTCTTCCAGATGGATCAAGCGTCAAAATTGAGCACGCGCATATGGAAGAAGATGCGGGTAAATTAACACATTTCGATAATTATTCTTTGGTCGACTTGAACCGAGCTGGTACACCGCTGATTGAAATCGTATCAATGCCAGACATTCATTCTGCCGCACAGGCGCGTATGTACTGTGAAGAGCTGCATCGTTTAATGGTTTATGCCGAAGTAACGAATGGCGATCTTTATCAAGGCAACATGCGTTTTGATGTGAATATCTCATGCTCGAAAACCGATGAACTTGGCACGCGTGCCGAGATTAAGAACCTCAACTCTTTCCGTAGCGTTGAACACGCAGTTGAATATGAGTTTGAGCGCCAGACAAAATTGCTCGATAAGGGCGAAAAAGTCGTTCAGGAAACTCGCGGTTGGAACGATGCGACTGGAAAAACTACCCCGCAGCGCAGCAAGGAAGAGGCACAGGATTATCGTTATATGCCAGAGCCAGATGTTCCACCAATCGTGCTCGAGCAAAGTTATGTTGATAAAATTGCAGCAAATATGCCGATGATGCCAGAAGAATACCGTTCAAAATTTGGCGTACTTAATCTTGACCAAAGCGAGCGTGAAGCAATTTTGAATTATCCAATTTTAGCAAAGCGCCTAAATCAAGTTTGCGATAAGGGCGGCGTTCAACTTGCGCCACGCGTTGCGCACTGGTTCTCCGGAATTCTGCTTGCTGAAGAAAATCTAGATAAGGACTTCTCGCTAGCAACGGCCGACGAGCTAACAGAATTATCTGAAATGGTTGAGAAAAAAGAACTCTCTTCAACTGGCGCAAAAGCCATTTTGATGGAGATGTATGATAAGAAGAATACTCAGAAGACAGCACACCAACTTGCAAAGGAAATGAACCTTTTGCAAGAAAATGACGAGGGTGCGCTTGAGGCAATTATTGATGAAGTTTTAACTGCGCCGGAGTGCGCCAAAGCAGCAGAAGATGTACGCAATGGCGAAATGAAGGCAATCGGATTCCTAGTTGGGCAAGTTATGAAAAAGTCGAAAGGAAAAGCCAACCCAGCTACCGTGAATGAGCTAATAAAAAAGAAGTTGTCGTAATTAGAAAGGAGCAACTAAGATCATGTCATACAAAACCCCAACTAAGGCCGTCATTACGGACGCCGGATTCGCAAGCCGTTTCTTGCCAATTACCAAAACAATTCCAAAAGCCATGATCCCGCTTGGCGCCAAGCCAATCATGCAATACGTAGTAGAAGAATGTGTCAAGGGCGGAATTAAGGACATTATCATTGTCGCTACCCATGAAGGAAAACCGATTTACGAAGATTATTTCAACAACCCATGCGAAAAAATCTATGCACAGCTAGAATCACAAGGCAAACTTGACCGTTTCGAGTCAGTAAAAGAGGTGCTATCAATTGCAAATATCACCGTAATCGAACAAGATCCTAGCCTGCCTTACGGCAACGGTTCACCAATTGCTTCTGCAAAGCCATACCTCAACGATGACGAGGCATTCATTGCAATGTATAGTGATGATTTGATTTTCGGCGAAGGCGACGTAAAGACTTTGATTGAAGCTTACGAAAAGCATCCGGAAGCTAAAGCAATTATTACCGCACAAGAAATGCCAGAAGAAGTCTGGAATAAATATGGCATGATTGCGATGAAAGACGAGGAAAAACAGACCCTCAGCCATATTGTAGAAAAACCTGCTAAGCCAGAAGATTCACCATCTAATCTAACTTCTTATGGGCGCTACTTGCTAACCCCAGAAGTATTTGAACATTTAGTTCCAAAAAATACCGGTCTCGATGATGAGCTCTGGACCGTCGATGCAATTACTAAACTAGCAAAGTCTGGCGACGTATTTGTCGTTAAGAGTAGTGGTAAATGGCTCACGACAGGTGATCCAAAGAACTATTACCAGGCTTACGAAGAATTTAACAAAATGGAGGCATAAATATGGAAACTCCTGCTTGGATATTAGTAATAATTCTGTCAGTAACATTGTTCCTATTCTTATTACTGTTCATCATCTTGCTCATCAAGTTGATTGGCGTAACAAAAGAGGCTAAGAAAATAATGATCCAAGGACAAGGCATTGCAGAAAAAGCTGATGATATTGCAGGCAATGTTCGCGACATGACAACAGTGGGTGGTTTAGTTAAGTACTTCGTCGAAAACTACACTGGCGAAGGAGCCAAGAAGAAAAAAGCGGCGAAGAAAACAAGGGTCGTAAAAAACGAAGAGGAGGAAAAGGACGATGAGCGAGAAGAAAAGTAACGGCGGTAAGTTCTTTTTAGGAGCGGCGCTGGGGGCAATTGCTGGCGCAGTAGCTGGCATTGTAATGGCGCCAAAAAGCGGCGAAGAAACACGCAAAGACATCAAGGAAGCTAGCGATAAGGCAATAAAAGATGGCAAAGAGGCTAGCAACAAATTCTTCAGTCGTTTCAACAAAGACGACATCGAAGACGAAGTAGAAGAAGTTAAAGAAGAGGTCAAAGAAAAGGCCGAAGACGTTAAAGAAAAAGTCGAGAAAAAGGTTGAGGAAGTCAAAAAAGAAACCAAGAAACCTGCCGAAAAGAAGCCTGCTGCCAAAAAGCCAGCAGCAAAAGCTGAAAAGAAATAGTTAATTAAAAATATCTCACCAACTCGGTGAGATATTTTTTATTGGCGTTTAATATTCTTAAATAATGCGTCGTTGATTTTCTGAATTACCGGCCTTACTTCTTCGATACGCAAGATGCTACATACGATGAGATAAAAGACGCCGGTTACAAGAGTGATTGCGACGAACTTCGGGAAAGTTGCCAAGAAAGAATTATCGACAGCGCGAAGAGGTAAGAGTTTTGTCATGACATAGGCAACAATGCCGGTCAGTGTTGCCGCTACAGCAATCTTCCCCATTGCGATCCAGAATTTAAGGTCAAAGAGTTTGTGGTCCATATCGCGATTTTGACATACGGCAAGCACGAATACTTCAAATAGTGCACTAATCGAAACCGCATAGGCGAGGCCTTCTGGACCGAGATTTAGCATACTAAATGAAATTGCTAGAATAGCCTGAATGACGAAGGCAATGATAGATATAATAAGCGGCGTGCGAACATTTTGCTTTGCATAATAACCGCGCGCAACGATATGATATAGCGACTGACAGAAGATGGAAATAACAAAGGCGGCAAGAACGCTAGCCATCTTTGGGTCGCCGCCGTTCTTGATAAAGTTAATCACATAGCCACGAATAAAGAATGCTACAATCGCAACCGGTAAAGCAATCCAAATAATTGTGCGGTATGCCGAACGTAAAGTGTTGCGGTATTCGTCATCTTTTTTAAGACCAGCTTCCTCACTGAGCTTCGGGAAGAAGGCGGTCGAAATAGCTACGCCGATTAAGTTAATTGGCATAGAATGAAGCGACGAAGCTTGCTGAAAAGCGCGAATGGACTGCTCGCCCATACGTGAAGCAAGGTTGGTATTCATAATGCTTGTAACATAATCAATGCCTTGATCTACCGAACGAAGTGGCAAAACCTTAACGATTGAACGGAATCCTTGGTTCTTCCAGTGAATCTTGAATTCATATTCGAAACCAAGACCGACAAGTCCGATAATGCTAGTGATTAACTGCAAAATGGCACCAAGCACAACACCAAGCGCGACGCCCATGATGCCACCTTCAAAGATTTGTATTCCAAAGATATTAATGCCGTTAGTAAAAACTAGAATACCGATAATAATACCGACGTTATATAGAGCCGGCGCAATGGCGTAAAAGACGAAGCGCCCAACCGCCTGCTGCATACTAGACAATACCGTTGCAATAGCAAAAAGGAATGGATTAATCGCAATCACGCGCATCATATTGATGGCGAGAGCCATAGCGGATTCATTAAGGCCAGGAGCGACAATATAGCGCACGAGTGGATCCGCAAAGATCATAATTAGTATCGAAGCGGCCAGACAAAGGAGCGCAAGGAAATTAAGCGTGCTACCGCTGAGTTCCCAGGCGGATTTTTTATTGCCAGCTACGAGACGCTGATTAAAAACAGGAATAAAAGTAACCGCAAGGGCGCCAGAAGTAATAATAAAGAATAGAAAATCTGGAACCGTAAATGCCGCCGTATAAGCATCAAGGCCGGCTGGATAAGTATCGTAATACATTGAGTTAAGCCAGCGGTCACGGAAGATGCCAAGCAATGCGGAAATCAAAGTAGAGCTCGCTATAACAATAGCCGCTGTCTTTACCGACAGTTTAGTGTTTACTAACGATACAACTGAACGGAAGTGATTTTTGCGCTCTCTCATATGCCCTTTTAATTATGAAGTTTTGCACTTTCTGGTAATGTAGTACCTTCTAGAATCTTTGCGACTTCTGCCTCTTCGAGAGTTTCTTTCTCGAGTAGTTCTGTAGCAAGTTCGTCGAGGAATTTTTTGTTTGCCCTTAATACTGCCTCAGCACGCATGCCGGCTTCTTTATTAAGAGCTTCAATTTCGGCGTCGATTATTTCAGAAGTTTTTTCGGAATAGTTTTTAGCACGATCGCCAAAGAAATTAACTTCATCCGTATTGAATACTTGGTCACGAAGCTTAGCCCCCATACCCTCTTGAGATACCATTTCGCGAGCCAATTCGGCTACATGCTGAAGATCCGAACTTGCGCCAGTAGTAATGCCGTCTTTGCCAAGAACCATGCGTTCAGCAACGCGACCGCCCATAGCACGTGCTAAGACGTCTTTAAGTTCATAGACGCTCTTATAACTGCGGTCTTCTGGCGGAAGGAACCAAGTGACACCACCGGCATGACCGCGTGGAATAATGGTAACTTTATGCACCGGGTCAGAATCTGGAAGTACGTGGCCAACAATAGCATGTCCTGCTTCATGGTAGGCCGTGATACGACGTTCTTGATCGTTCATTACTTTAGACTTACGCTCTGGACCAATTGCGACACGCTCAAAAGCTTCCGTGACGTCTGAATTGGTAATTTCGTTGTGATTTTCACGAGCAGCAGTAATTGCGGCTTCGTTTGCGATATTTGCAAGATCAGCACCAGAGCTACCAGCAGTCTTTGCAGCCAAAGCGTCAATGTTAACATCTTTGGCAACTGGTTTATTCTTGAAGTGGACCTTAAGAATCTCAACACGATCTTTGCGTTCCGGCAAAGTTACGTTAACGTGACGATCGAAGCGGCCTGGACGAAGAAGTGCTTTATCGAGCATATCGACGCGGTTAGTTGCGGCCATAACAATGACACCGGTTTCATTGTCGAAACCATCCATTTCAACGAGAATTTGGTTTAAGGTCTGTTCGTCTTCGCGACCAGCACCACCGCGCGCATCACGTTTGTGTGCTACAGCGTCAATCTCATCGATGAAGATAATACTTGGAGAGTTTTTCTTAGCTTTACCAAAGAGGTCACGTACGCGAGATGCACCGACACCTACAAACATTTCCGCGAATTCGGAACCGGAAATTGAGAAGAATGGCACATTTGCTTCACCTGCGACTGCGCGCGCCATAAGGGTCTTACCTGTACCAGGTTCGCCGGCTAGGAGTACACCGCGCGGAATCTTGGCGCCTAGGCGTTCGTATTTCTTTGGATTCTTGAGGAAGTCGACAATTTCGGTAAGATCCTGCTTTGCAGCTTCGTTACCCGCAACGTCTTCAAATGTAACCTTCTTTTTCTCGTTACCATAAAGACGAGCTTTAGCTTTGCCGAAGCCCATAGACTGATTATTCATATTCTGAGCCTGACGCATCATGTAAAATAGGAATCCGACCACAATAACGATTGGTAATACAATCAATGCTACATCAAGGACAATACCCATGGTATCGACGTTCTCCTCGATTTCGACTGCCACCTTGCCCTCTTCGATAACTTCGGCAAAACCTTGCTCTTGGAGAGTGCCAGAGCCATCCTTACGCGAAGATAGATGCTTTGGAAGGTCAACATTATCTTTGGCCGTAACTTTTAATTCATTACCTTTCACGACAATCTTTTCTAGTCTGTCTTCCTTGGCGTAAGTAAGGATTTCAGTCAAAGTACGATCTTCAGACTTAACATTTGCCTCTGGGTTAAGGCTGGTTACGATTGCCATGCCTAAGATGATAACGATCATCCAAAACATGAAAAGACGAAGACCATTGAGGAATTTATTAGGTTTTTTCTGAGGGCGTTTCCCGCTGATATTCTTTTTATATTCTGGCATTAAAACTCCTATTTTAGCGTGCGACCACACTCGCACTTATCCATCTATTAATTATAACAAACAATCCGCTAAATACGGTATAATTATTCGCATATGGCGATACGAAATAAACGCCTAAAATACTTGTTGTTAACGCTGATTATATCGACCCTAGCGGTGTGTTGTGGCACATTCAATAAATCAGCCTCAGCATATGTGCCAGAATTCTACTATTTCCACATGGATTCATTCCACCAGTCCCTTCAGCGCGGCGGAGTGGCGGATGGTAGCGACTTCTCGCGAGAAACAATGTTTACCTATGTAATTGACCCGGATCCGAATTACAAAAGTAGCAAAGTTCACTTATCAGAAACTGAGAAACAATGGGTACTCACTCTGCTATATCACGAGATAGGCGGTTGTAGGATGGGACCTATTATCACCGCCCAAATGATTCGCGATTCTTATTTATACTTCTGCAGTACGAATCCTGGACATAACTGTACAGATTTACGTTCACTAATTGCAACCTCGTTCAGTCCGTCATATCTGACCGTTACGCCACCAAATTCGCCAAATATGGAGAATGTAGTGAAAGCCTATGAATACGTTTTTGAACAAGGTAATGCATTTTATCCTATTAAAATATTCAGCGCATCAGCATACCATCCGCCGGCAAGCATGAGATATTACTGGACAGAAGCTCTCGTACACTGGACACACGGCGATAATCCAATGCATTGGTGCAAAGGTATAGCGGTTGCTGGCGGGATTGATTGTTATCCGGAAGGCGTAAATAATACTATCTTTGATTACAATAACGGCGACCCTAAAGCTAATGCCCATAATCCATACATAACGGCTAAGTATGAAGATTCGCCGCCATTTAAAGACGTGAAAGATTCGAAGCCGACTAATAGTTATGATGGTAAAAGTAGCGGCAGTAGTGGCAGCTCTGAGAAAAAAGAAGAAAAATATACCGTACAAGTCGAACCGGACGAGGACAAAGACTGGATATGCGCAACAATTTTCGGCGCCTGGTGCGATCAGGCGAAAAATGACGGCGAGACGGCAATTCTCGACATATTAGATTTCGTAATAAGTGTCATGACAGTCGGCATAATAACACTCGCGACAATTGGCATTATTATTATGGGCTATATGATTATGACGGCGCGCGATAATGAAGCGCAAATGCAAAAAGCAAAAAAACGACTTTTCGAAATCGTAATTGGCGTCGTTGCCTGGGTGCTAATTGCGGCTATCTTGCATTTATTATTGCCAAATGTCGATACGTCATCGGTTGAAGGAATCTTAACGCCTAACTTCTTTAATTGATTTATTTTCAAATTGTGTTATAGTATAAGTACTGGTTTTTGAATGCCAAATTTATCACGAATAGGGGGTGATTCCGTGCCGTATCAGAAACCTGACAAAAAGAATCTGTTCCTTAATATCTGGAGGAATATCAAAGATTCGAATCGCGGCCTGGCAATCATGTTTCGCGAATCGAGCACCGTACGTCGTTTAATTCCCGTGGAAATAATTGCGGGAGTACTTCTGGGAATCGTTTTTCACTTTATCGCATTGGAATATATAATTCTCGGAGTAACACTCGTAGTGCTCTTCACTGTTGAAACTATGAATACTGCGGTCGAGGAGGTCAACGATCTTGTAACACTAGAGGAAAACAAACGCGTGCAACGCTCGAAAGACATGGCGTCTGGCGCCGTCTGGGTGTGGCATCTAATGTATATCGTAGAAGCCTTGCTCTTTTTAATCTGCCATCTTGTCGGTTTTGCCTGGTGGCAACACTTAATCCCCGGTTAATCCGGGGATTATTTCTATGCAACAAAAAAGAGCCCGATGGCTCAATGAAATGGTCGGGGTTAGCAGGCTCGAACTGCTGACCTCGCGCTCCCAAAGCGCGCGCGCTACCAACTGCGCCAAACCCCGGCTAAAGGTGATTATATCATATCTGTGGTAGAATTGAAACATGAGAGATTTTCTAGATAAACGCAAACGACTTTTTCTGATAACAACACCAGCAATATTGGGCGCAATCTTCATGCTATTATGCATCTTTAATTTCCGCCAATCATTATCGTTCAACGAATCGCTTAGTTCTTATATTACGCGTTTTGATCTAGGAAGTATTTGGAATTTTGCGGCAAACAATTCTGAACCTCCTCTTTATTATCTTGCCTTAAAAGGTTGGGCGCATTTTCTAGGGCATACAGATTTTGTAATGCGTATGTTTTCGGCAGTGGCCGGTGCCGCGACGATATTGTTTACTTTTCTTTGGCTGAAGTATAAGTACGGCTTAAAGGCAGCGATGATTGCTGGTTTTCTACTAAGCATCTCCCCTGCTTTTATTCATTACGGACAAGAAATGACGATGGTTTGTTTTGTGGCGGCAATCGTGTCTGCGGCAACATATTTCCTACAACTCGCTATAGACGACGGCGAAAGAAAGTGGTGGATTATTTATACGTTTTTAATGATTGCCGGTCTTTGGACAAGTCAATATGTTGCACTGGCTTGGTGCGCACATTTGGCATATTTGTTGATGATTTTTGGCAAAAAAATCTGGAAAAAGAAAATCTGGTTGCCATATTTTGTAGCTATAGTTACTTTTATTCCTGCTATAGTTAAGCTATTAAAAGCTCCTGCCGCTCAAAGTACAGCAACTGACATTTCTACGCCAATTAGTTTCCTTTCAGAAACTATATATTATATGAATCCTAGCGAATTGCAGGGTTGGACTTTAGCGCTAGCCGTATTGACAATTATCGCAATTACCGTCGTGGCGATACATTATCGAAAAAAGACATCTTTGCTGCTTGCGATGATCTTAGTACCAGTTGTATTATTAATGGTTCTGTCGATGATGTCGTCGAATATTAATTTCGAACCAAAACATATCGTTTTCGCGATGTTATCAGTTCCAGTTTTGGCCGGCGTAGACATTACCCTTCTTTTAAACAAGCGCATAAACAAACGCAAAAAAATAGCATTTTGGAAACGTCCAAAAATAATAGCAGTCTGCATTAGCCTATTAGTCGTTTGTAGTTCAGTTTTTGGAATAGTCTCAGTATACGCAAAAGGAAATTATGGCTTAGACTCTGGTGTAAGGTCGACGAATCGAGATTTATATAATGCTATTATGGCCGCAAATTACGATCGCGATTTACCGATTGTAGTCAATTCTCCACAACTATTTCTTGAATTGTCTGCATACACAAGCGAACATAATCCAATTTTATTTATTGATGAAATGTCAAAATATGACGATACAAAGCTAGAAATACTAAAGGATAGTTACTTTGGCAAAATCAATAATTTGGACCAATGGCTGAACGAACACAGCAGTTTTTGGTATGTTGGCGTAGCGCCTGAAAACCCATACAAAGATAGCCTGGTTGCACCGCGCGATAATTTGAGAACTACAGAGATTATAAACCAGCAGTTTAACGAGCATGGCGACATCTATCAAATCTTGAAATTAGAGAGAGAATAGAGATATAATATCAGTTAGTCGGGGCGTGGCGCAGTTGGTAGCGCGCGCGGTTCGGGACTGCGAGGTCGCCTGTTCGAGTCAGGTCGCCCCGACCAAAAACTGTCTGTAAAACATCCTCACACTTGGGATGTTTTTTATTGATTATGTTAAAATAAACTTAATGAGATTCAAAAAAATCTTACTTATTTTGACTTTACTTGCATCTGTTTTCTTGTGCTTCTTTGCCGCTACGGCGGTTTTTGCGGAAGAAGGCGCCTCGGGTGTTCAACTCGCACCGGAAAAAGACCCAGAATGCGCCACTATACTAAAAGCTTTTTGTAATAGTTCCGGGAATGATATTATTGAAATCTTGAAGTTTGTTATTGGTATTTTTACGGTCGGTATCGTAGTCCTTGCAACGATTGGTATTATTTGGTGTGGGTTCATAATCATGACAGCACGAGATGATGCATCGCAGGTCACAAAAGCCAAAAAGCGTTTGTTTGAAATCGTAATCGGAATTGTAATTTGGGCAATTAGCTCAGGTTTGTTAGCTATGTTATTGCCAACTTTTACGGGCACAATCGAGGAGCCAGACGTAGGCGCACCAGACATGCCGGGATCGGCAGACGAAAGATCATATAAAGAAAAAGAACAAGAATCAAGAAAATACACTAGTAGTAATCCTGCAAACGACAATTCTAAAAAGTCATCGCAAAACGGCGGGTCTAATTCTAATAATAAATCCGGCAGCAATGATAGCGGCGCCGCAAAGAACACTCCTAACGTTCCAGACAAAGTTACTATAACCGTAAAAGATACAGGCGCATATCGAGCCGTCGAAACGTCGGCTGGAGCAATCCCTTACGTCTATACTCCTAATGGTGGCTATGCGCAAAATCCTAGCACAGTAGCAAGTAAGTTGAAGAAGAAAAAAGTGCTCGTTATTGCGAATGCCGGCACATTTAATATGGGGACTGGGAGAGCGTCCGGTATCGTAATCGCAAAAGGCAAGAGAGTTCAAGATCATAAAAAATCAGAGTGCCAAGCGTTAGTAATAGACCGTTATGGCCAAAATCCAGGTTGGGTTAGTGCAGCCTCTAATGCAAAAAGCTTAATTGCTGGAAAAACCCAATATAATGATATGTACGGTAAAAAGGTTAAAGGTGCCGTCTATTCCGCATCATCCTGTTATGGTCCGTTGGTAGTTGGCGGAAAAATTTCTTATAAGTATGCCAAAATCAAAGATCATTACGTGAACCGACGCGCACGCTCTATCTTCTGTGCTAAAAAATCTGGCAATTCAATTAAATACGCAATCATTTCAAATAGGAATGAAGGTTCTGGTGGCGGATGGGATTTCAGCCGGATGGCAAAGGCTGCTAAAAATTACGGCTGTACTTTTGCATACAACTTTGATGGTGGTGGTAGCACGGTATTATATACACGCAAAAAGACATCATCAAGCTTCTCACATTATGGCGGTAGCCGTAGTGTTCCAACTTACATAATCTTTACTGCCGACAATAAACCGATTTAATTTCACTTGATATGAAAGCGAATAAATAACAGTATCGCAAGAATAATACCTGCGACAAAGATCCCGGCGCCAATGAACATGGCAATTATAAGTGGGTAGTTGTAAAATTCAATTTCATCGCGAAGATATATTTTAGTTTCGTATAGTTTTTCCGTGCCGTTATAAATCGAAAAAGTTCCCAGCTCAGAGCCTAAGGCGATTTCTGGTGTTATCTCTTCAATACCCTCATAACGATATTCAAGTTGAGAACGATCGATATCTTTATGGATCACGGCTTTTGCGCCCTGCTCTGCAAAAAGATCTAGAGTTTTTTGCTTACTATCGCGTACGGCGAGTGTTTTAATTGGGTCGCCTTTCTTTAATATCTCTTTTTCAATATAAGTATCCTGGGTGTATTTATATATCTTCTCAGCATCTTTAATATGATTTAGCGAATCTGAGTTTGCCCCAAGTGTAATAAGGACATAATTAACGCCATTAAGATTTGCATTACTAGCAAGACAACGCCCGGCTAATTCTGTATACCCTGTCTTGCCGCCAATTATGAGTGGTCGCTTAGAAAAGGTTTTGGTTGCCGTAAGATTGACTGAAGGCAATTTATGCTCATAGGTTTTGAAGATAGTCGAAAAGGTTTCATTCTTGAGAGCTTCTTCTAGAATAACGGCAAAATCACTGGCGGTAGAATAATTATTTTCGTTCATACCTACAGGATTATTAAAATGAGTATTCTTTAATCCTAACTTCTCTGCCTTTTGATTCATAAGTTTAGAAAAACCATCAATGGAGCCGCCAGTAGAAATAGCGAGTGCTTGAGCTGCGTCTGCGGCGGACGGAAGAAGCGTTGCGTATAATAGATCTTCGACGGTTGCGTTCTGACCGACTTTTAATCCGATAGCAACGTAGTCGCCAAGATTACTGACCATGTCATGCGTAATAGTAATTTTTTCGTCGAGCTTATGTTTTTCTATAGCTATCAAAGCTGTCATAATTTTCGTTAAGGACGCAACAGGAACGCGTTTGTCTGCGTCCTTGGAAAGAATCACTTTATGGTGGTCGATATCGACAAGTATCACTTCTTTGGAGTCAATCTTGAGCTCCTCTAAAATCTCCGCATCCTTTTTAAGGGCAGCTGCCGGCAGGCCTTGCGCTGTACATAAAACTAAAGTCATAAGAAATACACTAGCTTTTCGCATATGACTACATTATACAACCGATTGATTTATTGCGCTTTTTGTTTTATAATATAAAGAGGTAAGGGTTTAAGACACTCTATGTCGACCTTAGATTTTGGTCTGAGGAAAAAAACTTATAAGGGGGTGAAAGAGTGAATCTTCCAAACAAATTAACCCTGGCACGAATCGTGCTAATACCGTTCTTTGTGGTACTATTGGTGGCACCATTAGGCATCCTAGGACAGAATTGGATAGCGTTGATTGTCTTTGCGGCAGCATGCATCACAGACTTTCTAGATGGCCAGATTGCGCGCAGGCGCAATCTAATCACTACATTCGGAAAGTTTATGGATCCATTAGCGGACAAGTTATTAGTCTGCTCTGCCCTAGTTTGCTTAAGTAGTATGCAGATTGTCCCAGCCTGGATGACGGTCGTAATAATCTCACGCGAATTCGTCGTGAGCGGATTAAGGCTAGTGGCCGCAGAACGTGGCATTGTCATTGCGGCGGGATGGTCCGGCAAGATTAAGACAACACTGCAGATGTTCGCGATTATCTTCCTAATTGCAGGTATCGATGAACTCAGCGTTTTGACTAACATATTACTCTGGGCGGCCGTCGTAATGACGATTGTTTCGATGGTTGAATATCTCTACAAAAACCGTACCCTGCTAAGTGATATGTAGCCACCCGTACGCAAAAACCCGAGCATTAAAGCTCGGGTTTTGCCTTTCTATGTTTAGATTACATTCCAGGAATTTGGAAAGCACTTGGGTCGGCTGGATATATCTGGTCTTGCATTACGCCATTGCCGCGCGAAGCAGTAGCTTGCGGATTATTGCTCTCTTCAGCCATCTGATCCGTGACTGATGGCATTGTAATTGACGGCGCAATGGAGTCATTAGCAGATCCAACCATTTCGTTGCCTTGTTGGATTTGATCAACAAATTCTTGTGCACTTTGAGCCTGAGGCATTGGCGCGTCTTCAACCGTTGCTGGAGCCGCAGAAGGATCAAACGGCACTGGTGGTGGCGGAAGAATGGTGCCGGCATCGGGCATTGGAAGCGGGTCAACGTATTCATTATTTACTTCACCCATAATTGGACCGCCCGCATCAACTGGCGCGTTAGGATCAACTTCTGGCGAAATTGGCTCAGAAACTGGAGCCGGTTCTGGAGAAGTATCCATCACTGGCATGTTTTCTGGGACTGGGGCAATAAGAGGTTCACTTTCAACTGGTGCAGTTTCAGGAACGGCTGGAGTTGGCTCTTCAGCTGGGGCTGGGGCTGGTTCGCCGGAAAGCTCAGAAGCCATCATCGCGGCGTAGTCTTTCGGAACTTTCGGTGGCGCAAGAGCTTCACTAGGCGGGACTAAATTCTTTTTACCGTGGGCTACTTGTTCTTGCAGCTCTCCCATTACTGGATTATCTGCTGTTGCGGCTGGCGCTACTAGCTGCTCAAGTTCAGCAGTGGCAGCAGCTTGCTCTTCTGGGGAAACAGCCATTGGCGCATCGGCCGATAGCTCGATTTGCTCAGGTGCAGCTGGCTGAATTGGCGCCACTTCTGGTTCAATTGAGGCTTCTGCCGGCATAGGAGCCGTTAATGGCTGAATGTCTGGCGCTTTAACTTCAACAGGAGCTGGCTCAACTTCTTGATTTGGGGATCCTTCTGGTTCTGGCATTGGTTCGGGAGCTGGAGCTATAGCTGGTTCGGGAGCTGGAGCTGGCTCCTCAACTGGAGCTGGTTCTGGCTCTGGTGCTGGAGCTGGCTCTTCAACTGGAGCAGCCGCTTCGGCCGGTGCCGGTTCTGGTTCCGCAGCAGGTTCTGGAGCTGGCTCTTCAGCTGGAGTCGGTTCTGGCTCTGGTGCTGGAGCTGGCTCTTCAACTGGAGCAGCCGCTTCGGCCGGTGCCGGTTCTGGTTCCGCAGCAGGTTCTGGAGCTGGCTCTTCAGCTTTCTCTTCCGTCTTTTCGGAGTCAGGTTTATCATGTTGGATTGCTAGATTGGTCGGATCGACTGGTTTTTCTGGCTCAGCCTCTTCTTCGGGAGCTTCTTCAGCTGCCGTTTTGGATTCTTCTGGTTCTTCCTTAGCATCTTCAGTAGCATCAACGACATCGGAAGTAAGAATATCGACAGGAATACTAGACGAAATTAGCTGCTGATCGGCGCCTGCGGCCATAAGTTTACTGGCTACAGCCATAGTCTCAGGCGAGGTATGTTCATTCGAAAAGCGATTCGTCGCAGAAACGATACCGGCAAGAAGCGCAGTAGCAGTTGATTTATCGATGTTCTCTTTGCCTTTTTCTTTAATCGCCTCAGCAAGTTCAAAGACCATCTCTGAAACAGAAGAAGCAGCTGGGTCACCCCATTCGATATCGCCAAATTTGCCTGGAACATTAGCAGAAATATTGATAGAACTGGCGTCGTGCATGATACGGCCATACTCAGCAAGAGCCGAATCAAGATCGTCGGAGCTAGCAACATTAAGCGCTATAACAAGGTCAACATTATAGTCGCCATGGCTAAATTCCATGTCTTTTTCATCAATTGTAGTCTTATATGGGGTGATAAATACTTTTACATAATCACCATCAATTTTGTAGCGAAGGTGATCCGCTTTCTCTTTATCAAGAGCAATAATAAAATCTTGTAAACTATTAGTATTAGTCTCAAAAGTCTTCTCTGGTTCAAGGAATTCTATAGCATTCGGCACAGCGCCAGAGAAAATAGCTGTGGCGTGCTTGCCCATTTTATCTAGTATGAAAGTGAGACCCAGAGCAGCAGATAACTCGTCCACACTCGGATCTTTTGAAAGCGCAACTAGCACATTGTCACTGGCACGGACGCGTTCCGCCACCTGCGAGGCAATACTAGATCCACCTTTGTTCTGAGTATTTTGATTTGGCATTTTTGTTTTTTCTGTTTATGTTTTGACCTTTGATAGAGACAGTTTAGCATAAGTTCTTTCTTTACGCAAGTGTTAAATCATCTCAACCCTTTACAATTTGCAAGTTTTAGAATATAATATTTGTTAATTGAAATAATAATTTAAGGAATAAGAACTAAATGCCGATTATCAAATCCGCGAAGAAGGCTGCGCGTCAAGCTGTTAAGCGTCGCGACAACAATAAAGCGATCAAGAAGGTTATCCGCAACGCATTGAAGGATTTCCGCAACAAACCAACTGCCGAAAAGATGGCAATCGTACAATCAGAGTATGACAAAGCCGTGAAAAAAGGCCTCATAAAGAAGAATACTGCAAGCCGCCGCAAGGCTAATCTTGCAAAGTGGGCAAAAGAACACAATGTTAAACTAGCTGCCAGCAAAAAGACCGCAGCAGAAAAAGCTCCAGCTAAGAAAGCTACAACCACTAAGACTACTGCGGCCAAAAAAGCTCCAGCAAAAAAGACTACTGCAGCTAAGAAACCAGCAGCAAAGAAAACTGCTACTAAAAAAGCAGCTGAAAAATAAAAATAGTTAGCAACAAAAATATCTCCGCTATATACGGAGATATTTTTTATTTATCCTGCAATGGTTGGATGGTCGGAGGATTCTAATAGTTCCCCGTAGCTCTGCTCAATAGCTTTACCCTTAACCTTTAGCACACGGAAAGTCTCTACTAGATCATTAAAGGCCTCTTCTGGGTCGTCAGACTCGCTGAGATCTGATTCAATACGGCCATAATAGCCTGGGAGGCCGTCAACTTTATCGATATACATATTAATCGTATCGCCCATCTTTAGCTCTTCGCGGCGGCGACTGACTTCATACTTAAGCTCATAACCAAGCTGAAATACGATATGGGCAGTTTCGGTATAATCTTTTACGACCGTAGAATTGACGATATCATAGTGCTGATCTTCAAAATGACGACGAAGCACCAGGGCGTAAATCGTCTTGTCTGGCGATTTTACGATAGTACGCAAAGATAGACGCGGCATAGATTTACTGCGAGCATAGTTTTTAGGTACAAAGATACGATCGTGTTGCCAGTATGGTTCAGAGAATTTAAAATTAATTTCTTCTAGAGTTTGGATAAAGTCAGCACGACTTTGTAGCTTCATTTTGACAATAGATTTTTTCATAGAGTTGCTCCTTCGCGGGCTTTATTCGCCCATTCGTCCGCATCCTCGTTTCCGTCGGTCCCGGCATGTCCACGGGTCCACTCCAGAGTTACCTCTGGTTTTTCGAGGTAAAGCGCGTATAATTCCTGAACGAGCTCGAGATTCTTGATCTCGCCGTTTTTCTTTTTCCAACCGTTCTTTTGCCAACCGGCCGCCCACTTTGTGACGACGTTGACCCAAAATTCACTATCGGTCGAGATTATATCGCCGGCTTGAGCGATTTTGTAGGCAGCGATGAGGGCTTGAGCCTCCATACGGATGTTTGTAGAATCTTTTTCGCGACCAAGCGCAACCGGCTGACCATTTAAAATGACGGCGTAACCGCCTGGACCAGGGTTGGGGCTTGCGCTACCATCTGTATAATAGTGTGCCATATACCATTATTCTACCATAGTCTTCCCTGTTGCAAAGCTTAACTTGAAAAAGTTGCATAAGTGTGATATAATAATATATGTTGGGGATTTTTGCGTGTAAAACGTAAAAACAGCCAATGCACAAAAAAAGGGGGAGTGTTTTTTATGAACGTTCTTTTAATCGTACTTGTTTTCTTCGCTCTACTAACTATTGTCGCCATAGCAATTCTAGGAGCAATCTCAAAAAAGCCGTCGATCCTGTTACTCGCGTTAATAGCCATAGCTATCATGGCGCCCGTATTGCTTGCTCAGGCAGAGCCTGCCGATTCGCGAGAATATCGCGTTATCTATTCGAAAGATAGCGATATCGTCGTAGTCGATGATGAGACTGGCAAGACGAGACGCTATAGCCTAGATGGGATAATCCATGAGGATGTGTCCTACAAAATAGGAGACTACGTGACGGTGATAGTTACGGGTACTGGAAGCACGGTCTATATTGCTCCGAGCGATCAAAATGTCGTGGTACCAGAAAAAGATCCGAAGAAGTAACCCAACCCTTGGCCGCATACTGAACATAATCAGTAGCGGCCTTTTTCATGATTGATTTGGCGCTACCCCTGATTAATGCTAAAATAGAGCCATGCCCGCGTGGCGGAATTGGCAGACGCGCTAGCTTCAGGTGCTAGTGCCTTTACGGGCGTGCTGGTTCAACTCCAGTCGCGGGCACCATATCTTGAAGACAACAAAAATCTCGCCCCTAAAGGCGAGATTTTTTAATTAGTTGCTACGGTTGTTCGAGTTTGGACAGTTTCTTTCGGCCGTAGGTGTTGTTACGACGCGAGTACCATCCCAGCGGCTCTCTTCAAAGTAACAGTTATTTGTAACATAGAAGTCTTTTTGAACCTTATCGTCTTTGTTGTCTGGGTCATTTACTGCCAAAGCATAGTTTGCAATTGGGAAGTAAGTATCAACCATCTCGATGCGGGCCTGAACACGGCGGAAGAGGTCGTTCGCGCGGCCAGTCGAGTCAACGATAGGTTGAACGTTTGCGAAATCGATCGTAGTACAACCAGAGGTTTCGCCTGCAGCCTTGTCCTTATAAATCGTATCGCTGTCGCGATCACAACTGCGCATTTCTACGCTAACTTCCGTTTCTGGGTCACCATAAGGCAAGTTAAGAACGAGGAAGAAAGTGGTGTAGTTGCGTTTGTTGTGACTTCCATAGTTGATAGGCTTAGGAACGAAAATGTCTGCCGTACAAGCGTAGCCATTAGCTGTCTCGATATTATTAGCAGTGAAACAGCGGACATCGAGCGGCGTATTTTGCGATTTCATTGCGCTGGTAGCGAATGGACCACCTTTCTCCGAGAACCTTGAACCGGCGATATGGTTTGAGTAGTTATTTTCCGATACGCCGTAAAGGCTTGCCGAAGTAGGACGGAACGTGATGGTGCCACGGTTGGTGCGACCGTCTTTGGCGGAATAGAACTGGCTCATCTTAAAGTTCTTGGCGGTTTGAATTAAGGTAGCTTGGATAACTGAAGGGACGGCTGGCTTATCGGTAAAAGTATTTTTATAATCATCGTCGGTTTTTGCGGTGGTTGGCTGATCTTCCTTCATGAAGCTGTTGTTGTCGGTGATTTTGCCGTTCATTGTAGGAACGGATGTGTAACGATGCCATAGAGAAGGATCGATGCTGCCAGATTGGTTCTTTGTCTTCTCAAGGTTCTCACGACTGAACCAGCTAATAACAAGGCGGTTGACTTTATCGGTCTCTTCCTCGCTAGACGTACGTAACGGAATAATCTTGGTTGGATAGTTTTTAGTAAGTGTGGTGAGGTAATTTCTATTCTTTTGGGAGACTTTTACGCAAGTATATGCCTGGTCGAAGGCTTGCGCTGTGCTGGAGATGTCGCCACTATCGCTTTTGGTTTGGATAATCGTTTCGTGATTATCTCGGTTATATCCCAGAAGTTCGCTAACCTTATCGCAATCTTCTGCAGTTGCGTCTACATCAGTAGTGAAGGCTTTTACATACTTCTTACAGTCAATTGAGCTGTTATTAATAACAAGGTTATCCTTAGCGTTGTTTAAACAGGTCTGATAACGCATTAATACGATTTTGGCATCCTCAATGCCAGCGAGGGCTGAGTTATATGCCGACTGCGACAGACTATAGTTCGTAGTGCGGCTGGTCTCCGAGAGCATTAAACGAATAAAGCTCAATGAAATAATACTAAGAAGTGTTGCCGTAAATATCACCACATAAATTGCGGCTGCACCCTTCTTTGTTTCTTTTTGCGTTGTCGACATATTACCTTTCTCCATATTGGCTTGCGTCGCGCGATTCTCCCGTTGCGCGTACGGCAAAATTAAATTTATTAACAGCACAGTAATTAAAATCTTGGTTCGTAGCTTCGACAGAGGCGCTATACATCTGTTCTGTACCAGTACAGAAGTCGCCGTTCGAAAGAATATTAACACCTCCGCGCATCGTAGCTAAAATGAATGATCCGGAATAGAATATTTGGCCGGTAACATCATTCTGAGTAGCTGGAAGCACGACCATATCGTAAATAGCAAGATCAGTGTCGTCGTCCGCAATCAAGCTAACAACGCCATTGGCTGGAGTGTAAGTGAAATGAGTAGTCTTGAGCGTATTGCTATCCTCGTTCTGACGCTCGCAGGCGACACGGTCGTTATCTGGGAAACGAGCAAATTTATATACAGTACCATTAATAGTGAAGGCATTATTTGTAACACCAGTTTCACGATATTCTGCAATAGTTGGAGCGGTATTCCAAACATAGGAATACATACCCGTACAGAATACACCACCAGTTTGAACGGTATTACCATTCGAATTAGTCGTGACGCGCGCAACTTCATTATAATAATTGCGCCATGCTTTTTTGATATCTGCAGCAGTAATTTGAGTTGAGTTTTGTTGCGCTTTTGGATTTACCTTTTCAACAATAGGCGAACCGCCTACTACGCGAGACAAGTCGTTGAGAATATCTCGACCAGTAGCATTGACTGCGCGAAGAGCCAAGCCTTTACGATAAATTTCCAAGACGCGCATCGTAAGAGTAGCGATACCCATCAATAATACTGCTAGGAATGTCATAGCGAGCATGAATTCGATAATAGTAAAGGCCTTCTTCTGTTGTTTCTGTTTTTTCATTACTCAATTACCTCCGGATTGTATAAACGGATAATCGTGGTAATAGTGCTTGGCGCAATCGCTCCAACGCTGTGCCAGCAGGTACGAATATAGAAATCAAAATAGTTCGAACGCATTGGATGTTGGTTATTGTCGCCAACAACGATAACGAATATACCTTCGGCATGATCGATAAGATTATAGATTTTCTTCTCTGCTAAAGAAGTCTCACTACTATCGGCACCTCGTGTGTCGCCTTGAATTTGACGCTTCAAGAGATCGTCGTCGTCGCTTAATCTGGATTCTTTGTAGACAATGCGCGGGTAAACGATTGCAGGGCGAAGCACGTTGTTATTTATATGATCTTCGTCCAGTTCCCTAACGCCAACGATAATTTCCGAAATCATCGTAGTGTAAGAATCGTCACCGTAGCTAGTGTTAGAATCTGGAAGAATGAGGCGGGTATTAAGTGCGAAAGCATCGAACTGGCCTACCATACCATTATTGCGGTAGGCTTCTTCACAAGATGAGAGATGGTTGATATCAAACTTTGTTTCAACCGTGTTGCGCTCATTGTCATCGATAGTGTTAGCCTCTTGCGCAATCCCACGTAAAGCATCCCATAGTTGACGGAATTGGCTAGACTCTTTGTCTAGCTGACGTTCAGCGACGTAGCTCTGATGAATATAGCGGATAGCTTCAGCTTGGCCATCTATCTCATTGCGCGCCATAGTATATTCAAGTGTACGTTGAGCATTATTTATACCGCTATTCATGAGATTAATTGTAATAATGGCAAGAACAGCAAAAATTGCAACCGCCATCATTACCTCAATAATAGTGTCGCCGTGCTTTTTTAGTCGCATGATCTTACTCCTGAGTTTTCACCCTCACTTGCATCCTTAGCGATATCTAAGTTCATCAATTCTACGCCGCTCTGACTCATGGCGTTTCTTTTGATTTTTACCATACGACGAGCATTATTATAAGTTTGCGCATCACCAGAATCGACGCAAATGTTCAGCTCAACTGATTGAAAATTAGCTTCAGTTAGATACCTATTAACGCCAAGATTATCAAGCGTGTTGCTATCTGTATATTTGACGCCACGGCCATTATTTTCTTTATTAATATCTTCATACTTGATTAATTGCTCTGAACCATTCCTTAATCCTTTAATACCACCATTGTAAACATATGTGCGAATAGAACCGTCTCTTGGCGAGCGGAAAATTATCATTGTTTTCTCAATCGGAGTCCTGTCAACATTCTGCAATTTAGTCCCCCACTTGGTTTTCTGAATACGAGAATTATCACCCGAGCGAACATAGCAGTTGCTGTCGCTACCAGGATCGCAGTGGAGAGATACGTTGTTTGCGTTTACTACGTCATGTAAAATAGCGATATCACTAAGATTAGTGCTGACTGGGTCGCCCGCTTTTGCTCTTTGGCGAACAATTGTTTCGTAATCTCTTCCGAGGAGTTCGGTGGTTTCGATATATTCCTCATTGACGGAAACAACGGCGCCATAAACTACACAGTTTGTGCGACCGCGATACGATATACTATCAGGAGTTGTATTCATTTGACCCTTATAGTACGCTACAGCATCATCGTTTCCGATATCATTACCAACTAAGCCATAGCAATTTGACTCTTTGCTGTTCCGCTGAGAAATCTGCGTATCGGACACAAAAGAATACTGATCACGCATCATGCTTACTATATCTTGGACGGCATCATTATAACGCTGCCTGGATATATTATCGCCAAGGCCACCAAGAACGCCAACCAGCAAAAGACCGCTGAGCGCCAAAAATAGCATTACTTCAATAATTGTGAAGCCCTTACGGAAAGCTCCCTTATTATTCGCCATAGTTTTATTATACATTATCATAAGCGTTTTTGCGATTATTTTAGTGCTTTTTTGAAGCTATTAATATCTTGACGGCAACTCTTTAGTATAGGTTGTAATAGCTTGATTGTAGCGACTCATCTGGTTAAAAGTCCAAAGATAAGTATCCATGCCCATATCAAATATTTCGGCGCGCACAATAGAGTTATTTCCACTGCCGGCACCGGCCGTGCGATGTAATGTTAGCTTCTTAGTTATAGCTGGGCCATTGAAAATTAGAGAGCTATTACAATGATTGGCGTCTAGAGTGCCGATACTGGTCATTACGCCATTCTGGAAGGAGCTAAAGCTATCGTAAGCGCAGGTGTTAAGTTCATCAGTTATAATAATGGCGTCTATGCGCGTAACTTTATTGGTAATAAATACCTTATCAGCTATAATGATGTTTTTCCTGGCTTGAGCTAGACGATCCAGAGTAGGATCGGCATCGAACGATCCGTTCCTAGCGTCTCCGACAATAATGTTCTCATCAATTACAAAAGTACCCTTAACGTCATAGACCTCCGTCATATCTACGAGAGAATCATCGAGGTTTTGACTCCCAAGGCGACTAGTATTATTGGCTGCCGAACCTGAACCGAGATAGGCATTTCCGATTACTTTGTGATGGATGATATTGTTCGAATCTCTATTGTTGTTTAACAAGTTCGGCAAATAGGCATACTTTTTGCCGCCTGCAAGAATACAATGAGTTGTAGAATTGCCGAATGTACTACAAGACGATTCAGGCATAGCGCCAGTACTGGTCGCCGTGATTTCTCCTGAGGTATAACGAGTCCTGATACGATCAGCAAATTGCGATACGGTCTTTTTACCCACTTCCCCTTCTCCGACGTTATCGCTCGAGCAGTTAGCGTTTGCCAATGTTTGCGTAGAGAAAGAACAAGTACTACTAGTATTACTTGGGGTAGCAACTTTATTGATTTCATTGTTAAAACGAGGGCTATTGACGGTTATACCCGTGTTCCCAGTTTGGTAGCCGAAAGTGGCACCAGAGGCAAAAGCATGCGCCCCCTGCGTGTTCACTTTACCGAAGACACCATATTCAGACCATGAACCAAATGTGAATTTGCCAGTCGCGAGCTCTTTGGAGGTTGTTGTTGTAACAAAACCTTCAGCATTACCAGAAAATGCGTTTGAGCCTTCAACGCTAAATGTCGGGCGCTTCGCAACTGTATTACAGGTTAACGCAACCTTTTTACTGCTACCTTCGTTGGCTTTAAGGGCAACATCATTCGCACCGGCGCCAGTAACGGATTCCATATCATATGCATCGTGGCTATCTGCAGGACTGACCGAGATACGCGCGCAAACACGTGTGCCGATAGGTAAGGTATCTGGGACGGGTATATCAAAGCTAACGTGATCGCTGCCGGCTTCGGCAAGCTTCTTATTGTCCCTGCTGACCGTTCCTTTCGTGTTACCAGTTTGGTTTAGGACACCGTCATAACTTCCAGAACTAATCGGAGTATTGCCAAATTCGTTTCCGGCCAAGTCGCGATAGAAGTATTCTACTCTTATCTTTGTTTTCTTCGTAATGGTCGCATAAGTATTAGACGAATCATCGTTACTAATTGCAGTATTCTTACGAGGCGTGACATAAACTTTAGTCGAAACTGGCATTTTACTGCCGCCGTAAACTACGTGTGATCCGGCTTCGCTATAAATTGCTGGTTGAGCTTTGTAGTTAAATGGTATTTTAACACTAGCTTTAGCGGTATACTGAGGATTTTGAGCGTAAGTTCCGTTAGGGACTCGATTGACTATCTTGAGATTATTCCATTGGATACTTTGTGTAATTGTCGCCCCAACATCTGACGTCTTGCTCGTAAAGTCCACTGAACGACAGTCGTTTGAGCTAGTTGAACCAGCAATTTGATAATGATTATCTTTAAAAGTTGAGGCGTTCGGAATATTCTTACAACTATACGAATCCTTACTATGTTCAGTGCGATTAGTTGTAGTTATCGAGGCGACCGACGGAGATAAAGCATTTAATACTACGTTGTTATTGGTTGGGAATCCACTAGTGCCAGTGCTCCACCAAGTTCTATTGTCGGAATATTTACGCGGTTGTCCTGCAGCAGAGGTAATATTTGGAACGCTTGCGCCGAAGAGATATCCACTTGAAGCAGGGTTCCTCTCGCCCTTAGCATAGTAACGGCTTTTATAGGTTGTATTATTGAGCGAAGAAGTGTTATTAACAGTATATTGCGCACCAGCACAGCCTTGGTAGCTAAAACGAATCGAATCACCAGGGCGTGCCCAGGTGTCGGCCGCACTAACCGTGTGACCAGCAGCCGAACTTAAAGTGTTAGCGTTAGTTGGACTATATTTATAGCTATCTACGCCATTTACGGATGCATTGGAGGCACCGATGCGTGCGATATTTTGGCCATTAAGAATGCCATATTTATACTCTGTTGCTAGCGCACAGGTTAATGGTTTTCTTTTAATCTTAATACAGGCTTTTGAATTCTCGTTGGTAGAAGTTACGCCAGTATCTGCATAGTATTTATCTGGATGCTGCAGATTCTCGCAAACAGTAGTAGATTCCTCTGGCATCAATTTAATCGTATAAGTGGTTGCCGGAACATTGACCGAAGCGGCATTAACGTTAACGGTCGGCGTACGATTCCCTGCTCCGCCACTAGATACGCCACCGCTATTAGAGAACGTAATTCTCGGACGGAAAGAAAAGTTCTGCGAAACGCCACGACGGCGAATCGTATGATTGAAGGTGACTGAAGTGTCTCGACTATCAACCATTACATATTGGTTGTTATTAATCGTAAGTGTACCGTCCCAATCTGAAGTGCCTTCATAAACTGTCCCATTTACTGTCGCTGAGGTTTTGCTCCTTGAATCGATTAGGCTTGGACGATAGACCTTAGCGCAGACTTTAGGTCCTTTATGTTCGGAACTATCCGTCCAACCATGGCCGTTGGTGAGATTTTTATAACCAATTTGTTCGCAATACTCTGCTCCATTTTCTGCATCATCTGGAATTTTGAAATTGCGAATAATAAAACCGTTCGAGTTAAAGTCGCCACCTGCGTTACCGAAACGATTAACGCCATCAACTTTTTTAATACTAGCTTTGCCATTCCTACAAGCGTTACCAAAGTTTGGCGCTGCGCTAGTTCTGGCGGTTCCACCGTTATTGTAGAAAGTTGTCGTACAACGACTATCATTCGTCCAGTCATTTAAATTAGTGTAATAATGCTTGAATGTTACCGTTTCTCCAGGATGAGCATTCACGCTGACTTTGGCCTGAGTTGTATTGTAGGCCGTTTCGGAACCATTGCGAGTCTTGTTTTTAATTGTGCTACGCGGAGTAATGCTTGGGCGATCGGCCTGGATTAGGAATTTCAGCTTCGACCAACCACATCCACTACCGTTATAACAACGTCGGACCCAAATTGCACCTTCGCGATATGTTCCTTTATCTACCAGATTATTAGCACCATAGGCTTCGATATACTTCTCCATCTTAACTTCGATCTGAGCGGTACCAACTGGCTTTGAAAAGCCGCCGCCGAAGCTACTACTCCATGAACCATTTGTTCGTTTAAAATAATGCCCCCAGCCATTACTAGTCTCCCAGCCACCTTTATATTTGAAAATGTCCGTCTGCGTACTGCCGCAACCGTTATAGGTACAGATTCTGACATTGGTCGCATAAACCGCAGCGGCAGGCTGATGAATTTGCCCCTGCATGCCAATTTTAATCGTGCCCGTAGCTGGTGCAAAATAATTTAGGTAAAGTTCATATTTACTGCCGTTGTTTGTAGACTTATAGCCTTTGCCATCTGAATAGAGGCCGGTTATATAGTAAATACCACGCTGAGAACCGCCACAGGCCCAGACTGGGTTTGCATGCTGAGGATAAGAGCCAGGATAGTCGATCTCGCCGAACTTTTTATATGCTGTTTTTGGAGAATTCGGGATAAAAGTATTGTTGGCGTTACTGATACAGTCTG
This sequence comes from uncultured Candidatus Saccharibacteria bacterium, assembly GCA_946537195.1. Classification (GTDB taxonomy): domain Bacteria; phylum Patescibacteriota; class Saccharimonadia; order Saccharimonadales; family Saccharimonadaceae; genus UBA2834. The sequence continues at coordinate 29,617 of CAMNFE010000001.1, forward strand.
CATAAGTGTCTTGGCCATTGATACCAAAAACCAAGAGCGCAGCGGCAACGATAAAGCCAAATATAAAGATTTTTTTAATTTTCATTACTAGCCTTCTCCCTGCGTCGATTCTATTTCTTCCGATAATCTTTGGTCAAAAATGGTTTTATATTCATCAGCTTTCTCTTTATTGCCATTTTTCTTTTCTAGCTTATAAATAGTCTCCGCCGAAAGCGAATTAGGATGCATACTTTCGGCTTTATACGCATCTGATATAGCTTGATCAAGTTCAGCTTTACCAGAGAAATTTTCATCGATAGCGATTGCGCGCTGTAGATATAGAGCGGCTTTAGCTTCATCGGTTTTACTATTAGCAATCAGGTCATCATATATGGCCATGCCACCCGCATAATCGCCTTCTATAAATTTATTATTAGCATTATCGCTATCTAATAAAGCCTGAAATACTTTTTCGTTATAAACCTCGTTGTTATGTTCCTTGTTGGCCATGGTTATTTTTTGAATTAGGAAAAAAGCACCAATACCGATGAGGATAAGAGCAATTACACCAATCACAACACCACGACGAATAATATCGCGATTATCACGAATATCAAAAGCAAACTGTTCGCGCTTCTGACGTCTTTCTTCACGTCGCTCTGAACGCTTTTGCCGTGAAGCTTCTTTTTGCTCGGCGCGCTTTTCATTTTCAAGTTTTTTAGCCGCTAAACGCTCTGCTTCGGCTTTACGACGTTCTTCTTCGCGTTTGCGCTTCTCGGCACCTTTGACGTTAACAAAAAGACTCTTGCCGTCTTTGCTCTCTATCTTGCTTGAATGAAATTTAATATCTTCTTTGCTGATAGGGACGCCATCAATCTCAACGGTCTCACGTTTTTTACGAACTTCTTCTTCCTTGTTCGCCTGATTGTCCACGTGCTCATCCGATGCACTCTTAATATTAGGCGACGAAAAACTAGCTTCGCTTGTGTTTTCTTCTTTCTTGCCCACCTCTCGTGAAGGCCCTGCGTCATTAACGCTCATGCTAATATTTTAGCACGAATTGGGCCTTCTTTTCGATAGTTATTAGTAACGAGTTGGAAGTTCGCGAGAGTAGGTTGTAACGGCTTGGCTATAGCGAGACATTTGGATATAGCTCCAGAAGTAAGTATTCATATTCATATCAAATGTTTCAGCGCGAACCGCAGTATTAGCACCCTTATCTGAGCCGCCCGTACGGTTAAGTATAATCTTCTTTGCCATTACTGGCGCATTGAACTGTACATGATTGTTACACATATTGGAGTTCATCATGACAGAACCAGATTCACCGCCAATTACAGCTTTCCTACCCTTAATGAAGTCTTCGTAGGTGTTGTATGCACAGGTGTTAATCTCGTTCGCAATCAATATCGCATCAACGCGTTCTACCTTATTGGTGAGATAGATTTTATCAGCAACGAAGACACGCATAACGGATTGACCGAGGTTAGTGTAAGTCGGATCATCGATAAAGTTGCTGGCATCACCGTCACCAATCAAGACATCACCGTCGAGGACGTAAGTACCACTTACCTCGTGGACGCTAGTAGCGTTGAATTGGCCGTTATCGAAGTTCGCTTTGTAGTAAACGTTCAACTTATTATTGTTCGGACCGGTGCCGATTCTTTGTACGCCATCACCCCAATAGGCGTCGCCGTTTACCTTAAGGTGGTTAATGCCGTTTTCATCCCAGTCATGGTTAATCCAAGCTGGCATAAATGCGTACTTCGTAGTACTCGAGCCGTTGGTAGAGTCTTTTGCCTCAACGCATTTGACATTAGCGTACTGAGAATATCCACCTCTACCAAAGTAGTCATACGACCATCTACCAGCATCACCTGTAGTACATTGATTTTCGTAGTCATTCTTCTGAACGGCGCTAGCACTACCTGAAGTGAAACGATCAAGAATACGGTTACGGAAGTCGCGCGCAGATGTCTTACCCATTCCCGCTTTACCAATTGTGTCGGTGGCTGTATTACAGTTTGAGTTGATAAAGGTTTGGGTCGCGTAGGTACAAGTTGTCGTGTTACTGGTTTTAGCTACGTTGCCACTATTAGAGCGAGTTTGATTTCTGACTATACCTGATGTGCCGGTTTCATAACCGAAGGTTGCACCAGATGCTGTACCATGAATTCCGTCACTATCTACGAGACCATACAAACCATATTCTGACCATGATCCGAATAGATATTTAGTAGAACCGAATTGCTTGGTGAAGCGAGAAGTTATGAAGCCTTTACCATTACCGCTACCACTGTAGGCGTTAGAACCTTCAACGCTCATGGTTGGGAGTTTCGATACGGTATAACATGCGCGTACAGTCAAGGTGTTATTAGGGCTCCAGATTGGATATTTCGAATCACTCGATAGAGCTATCTGCGCAATACTGGCTGCCGAATTATCACCGTCGTGGCTATCAAATGGAGATACGCTAATTTCACCACAAACACGATCGCCTAGGTCAAGCTCGTCAGGAATATCAATAGTAATCGTATCCCAGACGCGACCATCTTCTATACTTTTAATTGTCTTATTTTCATTATCGGCGTCATTGTTTTTATCACCAGCCGTGCCGTTAAGACGGCCCGTGCGGTTCAGGATCCAGACTTCCTCTTTCTCGGAACCGGCGCCATAGTATGCCGAACAGCCACCAAAATAGCCTGAAGATTTACATTTCCTTGATCCGCCTGATGTTTCGACATACCATCTAGTCTTAATATGGGTAGGTTTCGTGATAGTTGCATATTCGTTCTTCGAGCTATCAGTAGAAACGTTAGTATTAGTACGACGCATAACCGTGACACCAGTATCGACGTTGAGTGTAGTACCGCGATAGACTACTTTACCGTCACGAGCAGAGCTACCACCTCTACGCTCAGCATGTGGAGCGAGTTTGTAGTTATACGGAATCTTTACGCTAGCTTTAGCGCCGTTATTGCTAGAGCCATTATGGACACCGTCGATCTGGTTGGTTGAAATCCTGTTATCGTCTACGCCTTGGTGATTAATGGCTTTAATCTTACGGTCCGTCCAGGTGACGGTCTGTGATATGACGGTACCGACATCGAGTAATCCGGTTGCACAGTTAGTACTCATATCTGGCGAGCTGCTTGATGCAGTTTGACCTTTTATTCTACCCGATACTTGATAGAAGTTGTTTGGATTCGATGGACCATTACTGATCATACAATTATAGTTTTTATAAATTGAATTCGGTTTTTGAGGTGAAGTAAAGCTTGCATCAAACTTATCGTATGGGAATTTTTTGCTACCCGTAACATATTGATCAGCACTGTTGACTGTGCTAGTCCAAGTACGTGGGCTATGGAACGTAGTAGCGTTTTGACCAGAGACATTGTAGCGCGTTACCTGAGAATCAAAGAGGTACTGATTCTTTTTGGCGTCAGTATTAGCTTTCGGGTTAGTAGTGGTGCCAGACGCTCCATATTTTGTGACGTAAGATGCTTTATTTAAGAGATTCGGATATTGAGCTCCCGCGCAGAATTTGTAGGAATATTGAATTAAGTCGCCTGGACGAGCATAGAGGTCTGGAGCATCTTTTACGACACCCGTTCTTTCATAGTCCCTTGGCGCATGCGGAGAAGTCTTGGTGATACCCGTGGTTGCGTTGTTGACGCTGATATAGCCAACATTCCAGCCCTTATTGTAGCCATATTTATATTCGTCATAGTTAAAGTCTCCGCCACAGGACGCCTCGGCGCGTTGAATGGTCACACATTTTTCATCAGTATACGTCATATTAGAGGTCTTCCCTGCGTTAAGGGCCGTATTCTTTTCGTCATTTTTTGTCTGGAAGTGCAACTTTTGACAGAAGGTGACCTTTTGTTTTGGATGAATTGTGCCCTTAATTTCATTAGTAATCTGGTGCGACTGGTTCTTCTTCTTCGACGTCCAGGTACCTTTCTGGACGGTGCTTTTCTTGTTCACGCCATAATAGTTGCCTGTATCCTTAACGACGGTTTCATAAGATACATCTACATTAAAATTGTCGTTATCAGTGCCTTTATAGCCATCAAGATTAATTACTTTGCCGCGCGTAATAGTATGCACGAATTTAACAGTAAATTTACCGTCTGTAGTGATAACGACATTATTGCTGCCTTTCGGATTGTCGCGCTCAGTCACAGCAGTACCGCTACCTTTATCGGCATAGACCTTGGTATTCGCAGAAAATTCAACCTGGCGATTTACGCGATATGAACTCAGACAGACTTCGTCAGTAAGGCCTGTCTTATCGTCGGTGGCTCTATCGGTATTCCTCACTTTATAATAGCTTAGCCTACTACAGTAGGTATATTTAGTGCCAGGAATAGGCGTAATTGGAACTGTATCGTTAAGAGTAGTGGTATCACCGATTTTATTAGAATGCCAATCTTTTTTAGTGTTATTAGGCGCTTTTGGAGTAGTGTTTTCTGATGTTTTGCGAGGTTTGGTTTCAAGCGGAGTCGTCACCCTAAAAGAACCGCTATCGCTGTTTTCATTGCGCCTTACTGTATGATCCCATTTTAAAGTAATACTATTTTTAGTGGTGTATTCGGGTTTATTCGGATCAGTAGATCCGTCACTGTTTTTATTTTTCGAAGTAGTCGCACTAAATTTAGCCACTTTATTAGTTGGGTAGCAGAACCAAGATAGCGAGTTGTAATCGCTCTTTTTGAGCGTGCCAACCTTAGTACCGCTAGAGTTATATTTGATCATCTCATCCGGATAATCTTTTATCGCCTGCTCATATCTGCTCTTAGCGGTTGATTTTGTATAAGCGTCAATAGCAGTACCGCCGTCACCATTTTTATCTTTAAACTTAAATCCTTTAATTTTAGCCGTAGGGACGTCATGAATACTACCGCCACTACCGCTAGTATAGCTCGTACTACGACTACCCACCTGGCCACGTCCACCATGTCCGTTATATTTGAACGAACCACCACGCGCAGAAACGTAGAACCAGCTGCTTCCAGGGTTGCCTGGCTCATCACTCTCATAAATATCATAACCAAGGTGCATAAAACCACTACTACACCCCTTAATAACAGTTAAACCCGAGGTGCTATTTCCGACGAAATTAATTGCACCAGACCCAAATCTCTCATACCACACCCAAGAAAAGCCACCTGAATCGCAGACACATGAGGACCACATAGCGTTGCCACATACGGCACAACCGCCACTACCGCTAGTGGCGCCGCCACCACCAGCATATGCATTCATACTAGTTTGCGAGCTTACTATTAAGCCAGCCACACTCAGAGTAGCAAGGCCGGCCGAGAAGTATAATGCTTTTTTAAGTTTATTCTTCATCTTCGTCGCTCCTTATTTCTTCGCCTTCTATTTGCTCCCCTTCACCTTCCTCTTCATCATCTACAGGCTCTTCTTCTGGAGCTTCTTCTGGATCATCATATTGCTTGGCAATTTCCTCGTATTTACTGCCCTGCGAATCGTCGCCTTTCGAATAGTAGAGACGAGATAAGTTGCTATAGATATAGTGTTTAACGAATGATTTTTCAGAAGTATTAACTAGCTTAAGATTCTGATTAATACCTTCGTCAATATCTTTTGTAGCGCCATAAACGTTATAATAGAAAGATTGAATCATGACCTTAAGGTCTGGATTCTGTTCGGAGTTTATCTTATCTTGCAAGAATTCTAGTTCTGAATCTACGCCCTGTTCGATACCGATAGTTGAGGCTTCGTCAATGAGCTTATTAAAATTAGTCTCAATCTGCTGACCTCTGTATTCTTTTTGAACAGTAGTCGCCATACGCTTTTCGTATTCGGCAGGTTCGATAATGTTTATGCGAATTGCATTATAACCAACAAGAATAATCGCTAAAGCTACGATTCCGAGAGTAATAAACTTGTGTTTTCCGCCAAAGAAGAAATTACCGACTTTCTTCGCTCTTTGTACAGATCTTTCATGTCTCGCTTGACGGGCTTTTCGAGCCTGTTCTTTTTTGACTTGTCTTTCATGTTTAGCAGCCGCCTGTTTCTTTGCCTCCTCTTCGGCGTGGCGCTTCTCTTCGAGCTCCTTCTGCTTTTCTTTCTCGACCTTTTCTTTTTCTTTAGCCTCTTTCGCTTTTTTGCGCTCGGCTTCACGGGCGCGTTTTTCGGCACCCTCAACATTAACAAAAAGATCACCTGTATCTTTTTTCTTGATATTCTCGGAGCGGAACTGTATGTCCTCCTCCGCAATAGGAATACCATCGATTTCGACGGTTTCACCCGGTTTACTTGTATCCGCTGCCGAAGTATCCTCATTAATCGGCTCATCAGCAGCGCTCTTAATATTCGGCGACAGAGAACCGGTCTCCGTTACGCCCTCCTCTCGCATATCTGCGTCTTTAGCGCTCATGCTTCTATTTTAGCATAAGCATTCTGAAAATAGCGAATTTTTAGCTTGCTTTTATTTTGCGTATTCGATAGCGCGCGTTTCGCGAATAACATTAACTTTAATAACGCCAGGATATTGCATTGTAGCCTCAATCTTATCTGCAATATCACGGGCAAGTTTCAAAGCGGAAAGATCGTCGATTTGTTTAGGTTCAACAATAACACGAATCTCGCGACCAGCAGAGATAGCATAGGCTTTGTCGATGCCTGGGAAACTGGTTGCAACGTTTTCGAGAGCTTTCATGCGCTCAGCGAAGTTCTCGGCGGAAATGTTGCGCGCGCCTGGACGGGCGGCAGAAATAGCATCAACGATTTTAACAATTAGCGCTTCAGGTGTAGTTGGCTCGATATCATCATGATGAGCGGCGATTGCGTGAACAATTTCGTCTTTCATGCCAAACTTTTTTGCAAGTTCGGCGCCAATATCGGCATGTTTGCCTTCAATCTTGTGAGTGACGGCTTTACCCATGTCATGAAGAAGCGTAGCGGTCTTGGTAATATTAACGTCGGCGCCGACTTCTTCGGCAATCATGCCAGCCATATGTGCCATTTCGATGGAATGAAGAAGGACGTTCTGGCCATAGCTAGTACGGAACTTAAGCTCACCAAGAAGGTGCAAGATTTCAGAAGGAATACCAATAACGCCAACTTCACGAGCGGCATCTTCACCGGCACGGACAACTTCCTTTTCAATTTCGCGTTCTGCCTTTGCGACAGCATCTTCAATGCTAGAAGGGTTAATACGACCGTCTTTCATGAGGCGCTCAAGTGCATAGCGAGCTACCTGACGACGAATCGGATCGAAGCTGCTTAGAATTACCATACCAGGTGTATCGTCGACTAATACATCAACGCCAGTAGCATGCTGAAGAGCTTGAATATTGCGGCCTTCCTTACCGATGATGCGGCCTTTCATGTCGTCATCTGGAAGCTTGAGACTCGTTACGGTACGATCAGCGGTAACTTCAGAAGACATGCGCTCCATAGCGGTAAGAAGCATCGCCTCAGCCGTATCGTCTATATGATCGTTGTAGGCTTTTTGCTCTTTGACCATTAAGTTCGTAAGATCGTCTTTGATGTCACGTTCGGTCATCGCCATCAATTTTTCTTTGGCGTCTTTTTTACTAAGACCGGCAATTTTTTCTAGTTTTTCTTGAGCCTTAGTGCGGATTGCGCGAACTTCATCTTTAAGCTCTTCAATTTCACCTTCTTGTTTACGTAGAGACTCAGAACGCTTATCTAATTGATCGAGCTTTTTATCAAGCAAAGTTTCACGCTCGGCGAGACGATTCTCGGTCTTCTTCCATTCTTTGCGATGTTCATTCTCTTCTTTTTGAGTTTTATCGCTAATGTCAGATGCTTCTTTTTTGGCATTGAGAACAATTTCGGAGGCTTCATGCTTAGCTTTACGAACGAGCTCGTCAGCCTTGTTTTTACCCCCGTTCTCTTTGCGTTTATTCATGGCATAAAAACCGCCAACACCAGCCCCAGCACCTAGGACTAACCCGGCGATAAGTAAACCTATCTCCATTTTCCCTCTTTCCTTCTATACGCAAATATCAAAATTCAGATGAAGGTGCGCATATCAAATAAATTAAATAAATATCGTGAAATTAAACGGTAACTCTGTACCTGTTTTTATTGTAGCACGTGATTACTTCTTTGGGGGAGTAATATTTGCTGGACGTCCGTATTCCGGCATGGCCAGATCAACTTTTTCGCCACGGTGATTATAGAGCGGAATATTGAGTTGGCTAGAAATAGTATTAACTACCGTTGCGCCAATGCGGAGGCCAGTAAAACTACCCGGACCGACCATAAAAGTAATTTCTTCAATATCTTGCCAATCCTTCCCATTTTCCTGGAGTTTTTCGTGGATAAAACTATAGAGTTGTTTTGCGAGGTTGCGGCCAGATTCCCATTCGTAAGTTTTTTCGTCGAGTTTCATAACAGTCGTAGGCTGAGAAGTGTCTAAATATAATTTCATTTCTCGCTCACTTCCCTTGTATTCTCGTCGATATACTTAATTTCAATGGTTTTGCGTTGTTCCGGCAAAACATCTTGGACACTCTGTCCCCATTCAACAATAGTGACCGTTTTTGGATCACTAATGGCTTCAATTAAATCTTCTGCCATAATTCCAGGGTCGTTTAAACGATAGAAATCGTAGTGGACAAGACGATAGTTTTCTCCGTTATATTCCTTAGAAAGCGTAAATGATGGCGAAGTTACATCCGCTTTTACGCCAAGACCTTTCGCGATTCCGCGCGTTAATGTGGTCTTACCGGCGCCAACATCGCCGAGTAGCTCCAAAACTAGTGGCGCTTTAAGCGTCTTACCGAGTTTTTGACCATATTTAAGCATTTCCTGTTCGGAATGGATTAACATACATATATTTTACCATATTCTGGAGATTTATCCAGAGCTGGACCACTTCTAAAACTATATTTCGTGCGGCGTTTGAGAGCATATACGACCAGCAAAATTGGAAAGTATAAAAGGAAAATAACGGGATTATGTGGCGGCATGGAGACTGCCGCCCATTTTATTTCGCTTAAATAATTAATCGTGAATATCTGGAACGACAAAAATGATTTGTCCAGAAAAAGGAACGGTATAGTCATGAGCCTCGGAAAAATACCTATCAGTGCCGTTAGTGCCATAACGGCTGGAATTACGGGAGTTACTAATATATTTGCAACTATGCCAATGATTGATATTTGTCCGTAATAATATATGCTGATTGGCGCACAGAATAGCTGAGCCGAAATAGCAATAATAATCATTTCCGCAATAAAACTAGGCGATTTTTTACCGTAAAAATACTCGTTTAATAGCGGCGACAAAAACATAATCCCCGCGTAGGATGCAAACGATAGTTGCCAAGCTATATTCATGATGATAGTTGGACTCGCAAGGATAGAAATCGCAATTACGTATATAAGAATTCTACCCGGATGAAACTTTCGACCAAAGTATTCTGCAATGAGAGCAAGGCTAGACACGAGGCCTGCCCGTAATAAGCTGGGGCTCAATCCAGTAATAGATATAAAAAGAACTATGGAGAGAAAGGCGATTGCGCAGCCTGCGAAGCGCGATATTTTACCGAATCATTTTTTGGCAAAATTGACCAAAACGGACAGACAATATCCGGATGCAACAACAATATGCGACAGACCAACGATTTTTAGCTTTTCTTTAAAATCAGAAGTGAGTGTTTTTTCGCCTATCAAAAAGCCGAGCGCTAAATCAGCTGAATCTGAATCACTAAAAGCTTCACGTACGCGATGCGTAAAAAATTCACGTATTTGCATAGAAAAGTCAGGAGGATCGGGCTTGTCGATGGCGACGAGTTGCGGATGATAGATAGAGGCAATATATTCGCCAAAACCCGTCTGGAGCTTTGCCTTAAGACTGACACGATCAGAACGCTTGATGTCATCTATCTTCCCCGCCATCGTGGCGTAAATTTGACATTTTAAACTGTTTGTGCTATAATTATAAGATAGGTCATTCAGTTTGAGTCTGGTTTGGCCCTTTTTTGTTTCTGGAGTATCGGAGACGGTAGCGCTAAGGGTAACAAATTTACCGATATAGCTAGCACATCCACCCTCATCTGCTAAAACCTGCCCTATGCGTAATAATCCAATAAGAAACCCAGCAACAAGTGCAAATAATATACGGAAATAATATCTAAAATAAAACGAGCAAAGCAGCAACAAACCAGACGCACACAAAATAATAATAGAGCCGAAGTTTCACTTAACAATAAGACCGAACAAATCCCCTAACAGTATGCCTACGCAAAACAAAAGAGGCACAATAGAAATATGGAGCGTTCGTTCTTTGCTTTTTTGCATATCTTTATTTTAAATAACGCACAAAAAGTACCAAAGCATAAGTGTTAATATTTGGTATAATTATATGGTGAAAAGAATGAAGAAAAAACCGCTTAGTCCTAAAAACCGTTATATCGTCTCGTCGTTGATTTTTCTTTTTATTGCAGCCATTTTTTTGACTTGGTTTTTGGAATATCGTAGTTTCTTAAACGAGTTCTGGCATACTTGGAACTTTATCGCAACGTCGCCAATCGCGTTCTTATTCAATGCTTTCCTAATGTGGCTGATGTTGGTTTTTGTTTGGGGCTTGATTGGATCGCCGATAGCAACATTTGGCGTTTCGTGGATTTTAATAATCATCCTAACCTATATACACATTAATAAATCTTATTCACGCCAAACTCCTCTTCTGCCGGAAGATTTTCAGCTTGCCAGCCAGGCTTCAACTTTAACTAAGTTTGTTGATTATGGATCAATTATTCGCACAGTAATAGCATGTGCTTTAGTAATACTGCTGACGGTGATGCTATATAAATTTGCGGCTAAAAAATATCACCTAACTAGAACTTGGAAAACAACTGGCTTCGCGCAAAAACACGCAATCCCGATGCGGCTATTAATCGTAGCACTTGCTACTGGCGCATTCTTTATAAGCACAGATTTTGTAAGACATAACGAAGGTACGCGCTATGAAGAGCTACCATTACTAGGAACTCGTTTTACGGCCTGGAATCAAACGCGTAATTACGATGAAAACGGTTTCATTTTAGGCTTTTTGTATAATTTTCAAAAACTCAAACTCGAAGAGCCGGATGTATATTCTAAAGAAAAAATTGCTGGAATAAAATCTGAATACTCTGCCGAAGCTGAAGAAGACAATCTAAACCGGAAAGATCCAGCAAAAGAAGACGTTAGTGTTGTTGTAATACTGAATGAATCTTTTTACGATCCGAGCGTCGAATTCAATGGTGCTAAATTTGATAAATATTATCCACACACCGGCGGTGACGTAACTCCAGTTCTTCATAGTATTCAGAAAAAATACCCAAGCGGTTTAATGTATTCCTTAGATTACGGTGGCGGTACAGCAAATATTGAGTTTGAGGCCTTCACTGGGTTAACTAACTACTGGGTAGACACCGTTCCTTACACTGCCCTAATTCCGAAAGCAGGAAAAATCCCTTCAATTGCGCAAATGTTGAAAGATGATGGTTACAAAACCATCGCAATTCATCCGTTTAATGGCGGCATGTATAAACGAAATATCTCACTCGTAAATGAAGGCTTTGATACTTTTATTACAGAGAATGAAATGGACTTTAAAGAACATGACGGAGAATCAGAATATATTAATGACCGTTCTGCATATCAACAGACTTTGAAGGTACTAAAAGAAAGTAAAGAAAAGCAGATGATTGGCTTGATTACAATGCAAAATCATACTCCGTACAATGTCGAGAACTATGAAAAAACTGATTTTAAATTGACTACTGAAGAAGAACTTGACGAGCAAAGAAAATCTGAAATTGAAGTATATTACCAAAGTTTACACACTTCCGATAAATATCTTGGCGAGTTTATTGGCGAATTAGATAAGTTAGATAAAAAAGTAGTCGTATTGTTCTTTGGCGATCATGCGGCCGGTTTATTTGATAGCGTAAATTCACACGAAGAAAAAGCCGTTCGCGACTTGGCGCGCGTGACGCCATACTTTATCTATTCAAATTACAATTCTGGTTTCCGCGGCGAAAAGAAATTGCCAACCACTACTCCAAACTGTATGGTCAATACAATGCTTAACGGTCTAAGATGGAAAAAAGATACACTATATTACATGGTCGATAAAGTCTGCGAAAGTGAGCCAGTCTTGGCTGCAACATATCTTGAAGGACGCGAAATAAATATGGCCGAAATAATGGACGATTACGAGCTGGTGACTTACGATATTTTAGGCGGCAAAAAGTACTGGATGAAAAGTAAATAGTATCGCTTCAAAAAGAGCTCCTTCTCGGAGCTCTTTTTTAGTTCTTTGGAAATAGCGGCGTAGCTGGTGGTTGAATTTCCGTAGCAGTAAACACGTCTGCGATTTGTTTAGCGGTGTCAGGTAAGAAAATCGCAAGACGATCATTGATGGCGAGTAAATCAACTACCAATTTAGTAAGAACTTCTTTTGCTTTTTCTGGATCAGTTTTTGCAAGCGCCCATGGCTTTTCAGCGTCAATGCGCTTGTTAAGCTCGGCAATACCTTCCCAAAGAATGTCAAAGGCGAAATTGAATTCATATTTCTCCATGCGAGCATCGAAATCTGGGTTCTCACGTTTTTCAACTTTCTGGCCAGAAATACTATTCTTTTTACAAAGAGTAGCTAGACGCTGGACGAGATTGCCAAGATCATTTGCGAGTTCGTTGTATGACGCTTCATATTTATCCCACGTAAAATCAGCGTCATCAGTTGTTGAAGCATGACGAAGGAAGAAATAACGGAACGGAGTTAAACCGTGCTTGTCGAGAATCTCAACTGGATCAACTACGTTTCCAATTGATTTAGACATTTTTTCGCCATTCACGGTTACAAAGCCGTGCGCCAATAAATTATGCGAAAGTGGCAAATCTAAGCCGAGTAGCATGGCTGGCCAAATTCCAGCATGAAAACGTAGAATATCTTTTCCAACAATCTGCGTATGAGCTGGCCAGTAATCGGAAATATCCTTGTCTGGATAACCAAGTATAGTGATGTAGTTGGATAATGCGTCAATCCAGACATACATGACTTGACTATCATCACCTGGAACTGGGATGCCCCATTCTACTTGCTCTTTAGGGCGCGAAATAGATACGTCCGGCATGTCTTTGAGGAGGTTTAAGAATTCTTTTTTACGAAATACTGGAGTAATTTTAAGTTCGTCCGTTTCGATAGCTTCGCGAATGCGTTCCTTAAAGTCAGAAATACGAAGATAGTAGTTCTCTTCACTTAACTTAATGTATGGTTTTTTATGATCAGGACATTCACCATGATTATCTTCATATTCTTTGTCCGTGACATAACCTTCACAACCCTCACAGTACCATCCTTCATATTTATCTTTATAAATATGGTCGGAGAGTTTTTCCCAAATAGCCTGACAACGACGTTCGTGGTCAGGGTCGGTAGTTCGAATAAAATCAGTGTATTCCACTCCTAATGAATGAATGAAATCCTGAAACTTTAAAGCATTCTGATCGACGAAATCTTGAATATCTACGCCCTGCTCGGCTGCCTTTTTGAAAATTTTATTTCCATGCTCATCGGTGCCAGCTTGGAGACGAACTTTTTTACCGCAATACATCATATATCGACGGAGGGTGTCCGCAAGTAGGTAATCCATAGCATGGCCAAGGTGCGGTTTACCGTTGACGTATGGAATAGCTGTAGTGATATATGGTTCTTTCATGAACCATATTTTAACATCTTTTATAGAGAAAAGCGAATGCTACTTACTGGCAGTAATGACGATTAGAACGACAATGACTACAACTAATACACCCACGCCTATACCGATGAAGAGAGGCTTTTTGCTCTTGGCAGCTGGTACGGTAATAGTATTAGAAATATGAGTAGTTTCATCTGCGGTCGAGGCTTGCGCTGGAGCTCCTTCTGCTGCAGGCGCCGGATCAGTTGAGGCTGGATCGGCCGGTGCTGGATCAACAGCTGGAGCGTCTTCTGTTGTCGCAGTTTCGACTGGCGCTGAACTATCGGCTGTTTCAGCGGCAGGAGCTGCTTCCATAGAAGCACTATCGCCAAAATTAGCTAACGGATCGGTATTTATATTCTCATATGATGGAGCTTCGCTTTTTGCGGAATCGGATACCGCTTCTTCGTCAATAATATCGCCGTCAACAAAAGCTGCGGCCGGAGCTGGCTTGGCTGCCGGTGCAGTGCTAGCATCTAATGGGTCAACTATTGGCATATCGGTGGATGACTCTTCAGTATCGGCTGAATCGCTGGTTTCGCCAGCTAGGCTCATGTCTGGGTTTTCTTCTAGGCGTTTATCAAGATCGGCCTGAGAGGAAGGCACATCATCGAGGCTAATGGAGTTCACGTCAAAAGTATTCTGAATATTCGGATCCTTGCCGCCAACGTCTTTGATGGCATCATTAATAGCATCCATATCAATGGATGGCTGCTCGATATCTGAGGAAGAATCAAAATCTGGAGCTGCAGAATCCGTATTCGTGTTTGTTGTTGTAGCGTTCTGGTTGTTTAAATCCATTCGGATCCGCCTCCATTAAAATAAATTAGCCGATATATCTAATTATCATTTTAATGCTTATGGATATTTTTTTCAAGTTTTACCCATTCTGAAATATCTAAATCGGCCGGACGAGCGTTTTCGCTGATATGCAACTCTTTAAAAATCTGCTGAAGTTCTGTTTTGGCAATACGTGTGCCGACCGCAAGATTACTTATTAATTTTTTGCGCGGCGCAATGAAGCCTAGTTTTATTAAAGCCATGGTTGATTCGGTAGCTAATGGTTCTGCAAGCGGTTCAAGAATTACAATTTGACTATCGACTTTAGGCGGAGGCGTAAAGAATTCGCGATCTACTATTGGGCCAAGAGTGACTTTGGCGTAAATTTGAGCTGATAAACCGAGGATTGAGTAATCGCCCGGTTTTGCCGCCAAACGTTCTGCGACTTCTTCTTGAATTAATAAAACTATTTTTTCTGGCTTGTGCTCGGAATGAAGAAACTTCTGTATTATTGGCGACGTAATGTAATATGGAATATTTCCTGCAACGACATATTTTTCTGGAAGCTTTAACGCTTCAAGATCAATTGATAAGATGTCCTGATTAATAACCTCGAGATTTTTACCAGGAAATGATTTGGGAAGATTAGCTGCAAGACGATCATCTAGCTCAACTGCAATTACTTTTTTAAAGTTTTGAAATAGAGTTGATGTGAGCGTGCCGAGGCCTGGGCCAACTTCTACGACCGTATCTACGTTATCAACTGCCGCAAAATCAGAAATATCCAACAAGATATCTCGGTCCTTTAGCCAGTGCTGTCCGAGCGATTTACGATTCTTCATACGCTATTACCACCAGTGATTAGCAGTCCAGAATTGATATGCCTTAGCCCAACTGCCGTAACGACCGACTGCATAGCCGTTGCACCAACGAAGTTGCGTAATAGGGTTTGTCGCCCAGTCGCTGCCGGCAGAAGCCATTTTACTGCCAGGAAGAGCTTGGCAAAGACCGGTTGCACCACTGTAGCTATTTCTAGATAGCGGATTCCAGTGAGATTCGCGTTCGATAATATAGTTGACATATCCATAATCGCCCGCAGAGATTCCGGCGCGAGCCATCCAATCTTCGTGAGAACCAGCCGGCAAGCTAACTTTCATACCAACACGTACTTCTTCATCTATAGGTTTTTTGTTTACAATAGATGAAAGTACTTTTCGAGATATTTCTTTACCGTTACGGAAATCTATTTCATAAGTAACAGTCTTCTTTCCCTTCTGCCCCTGTTTCGTAACCTTACGAGAACCATAATTCATCGAATAGTCATATGTAGTTTTTACTTTATAAGGAATAGCTTCTTCGACAGTTCGAGTTTGCTTACCCTGGCGATATACTGCAAATGAAATGCCCTCGGTTATTTTTACGTCGTCCTTGAGTGATGCCCAAGTCTTTTTCGAATCAATCTTTATGTCACGTTCAGCGCGGAATTCGCCAATAGTGTCTGCCTGGGTACGTACTTTGATGCTCTTACCGTAAAAATCAAGGTTAACGGTTTTGGCGCGGGTTATCTGATAAGCGGCCGTTAATCCACTTTCAAGAAGTCCGTCGTACGGTACAACTTCAACAATATCTGCATCTAATAATTGAATTCCTGCATCGGCAACTACGGCTTCTGGTTCAGCCGATGAAGTGTGAATGAATTTTTTAATATTATTGTCTATTACAACTGCTTCACGGGCACGATAAATATTAATATTGAATGTTTCGGAATCAATTTCTTCATCAAGATTAGGCTCGATAGTGTCATATTCGGTATATTTTATGCCAGCACGCTCTAACAAACTGCGAACAGTAGTAGCGCCAGAGCGCATAGTGATTTTTTCTTCACCATCATAGATGGTAATAAAACTTTGTTCGCCATCTTGATCTGTAGGTTCAGCGGAAGCAGCGCTCGCAAAAAGATCGCTTTGTTTTGCAGTAATGCTAAAAACAAGAATAGCGACAGTGAGTCCAAGAATTACTAAGGATGGAATCGATATGACCCCTTTTACCTTGCGTAGTTTCATGCTCTTAAATTTTAACATATCTAAACACTCCAAGCAAACCTAAACAGATTAGGCTTTAGCTTTTTTAATTGAAAAATTGTATTTTGATATTTTAATGTAGGCATTTTTCCCCAGCGGAAATTGCTTACCGGATTGATAGGTTTTAATTGCTCCTAACGCACGAAGAAGTTGTGGACGAGTCTGAGAAATGTTTTCGTTTTTTAGCAGCTCTCTTAGAATTTCCAAAGACACATTATCATCGACCTCAGCAAAGATGTCACGCGGTATGTATTGTTTCGGAGCGGCAGCTATTTGAGCTAGCAAATGATTGATTTCTAGATATAACGAGCTTTGTTTTTTATATAGATCAAATAATTGTTGCTTTTGATCTTCGGCTATAAATGTGAGTTTTTCGCGCACGCGATTACGCAAATATAAATCTTCTGTATTAGTTTGATCTTGGCGAAAGCTTAGCTTGTTTTTTGTGGCATAAATATAAATATCGCGTTTTTTCCAATCTAAAAGTGGGCGTTCAATTTCCGGATCGTTAAAAGGTGCTAAACCGCGCCATCCAGTACCGCGCATAATGTTGATCGCAACAGACTCTAGAACATCATCACGGTGATGCGCCACGAACAACTTACCTTTTTCTTTCTTGCAAATATTTTTAAGAAACTCATAACGAGCTTCTCGCGCTTCTGCTTCAGACGCGCTGCCACCGAGATGGGCGTCTTTTGTAACGAATGGTAAGTTGTATTTTTTAGCTAAATTAGAGACAAAGCTTTGATCGTCTGAAGAATTTGGGCGAATACCATGATTGAAATGCGCGACAATTACTTCAGGATCGTTGCTGAAATAGTGCAACATCACCACTGAATCTATACCGCCTGATACCGCTAGGATTTTCTTCATGTGCTACAATTATTCCATAAGCGGAGAGAAAAAGAAAATGTTAATGGTTGGTTCTAATATGACTAACTTCCCAGTATTAAGCCTTCATGTAGGCGGTGAAGTTGCGCGTACGAAACGGGCAATCATTGACCCAGATAATTTAGAAATTATAGCTTATACCCTCGACGGCCCAATTATTCATAACGATCCAGAAGTTGGCGATATTCTCGATTTAATGGACGTGCGCGAAATAAGTGATAAAGGTTTTATTGTCGATTCGGCCGATGTTTTTACCTCCCGCGAAGACGTCGTCAAATTAGACGAAATTATGAGCTTGGAATTTGACTTAGTTGGCCTGAAAGTAGTTGATCAAAAAGGTAAAAAAATGGGCAAAATTATCGACTACACCATCGATTCTGGCAGTTTTATGGTGTACCAATTGATAGTCCAACGTCCTGTCATGAATTCTTTTCTTGATCCGCAACTAACTATTAATCGCTCTCAGATTGTCGAAATCGATGATTTTAAAGTTGTGATTAAAAACAGTACTTCCCAGATTAAAGTTAAAAAGACTAAAACCGCAGAAAAAGAAGAAGAATTTGTTCCTAATTTCGTAAACCCATTTAGAAAACCGGGCTACGCAGAAGACGATTCGAGCTCTTCTAAAACATCTGAGTAATTAAAACCTTGTCGAACCAGATATTGAATGAGTTTTTGTTGGTCTTCGTAGCGATTGGCCTTGCGTGCAATTACTTTGCGGAGCTCTTCCCTTTCGTCCCGGGAATTATCCGCCAAAACTTCTTCTATAATTTGTTGGCTGATGCCTTTTTTTATTAACTCGTTACGGAGTTTTTTGAGGCTAACACCTTTTTTGACATTACGATTTTCAACCCAAATTTCGGCAAAACGATGGTCGTCTAAATATCCACGTTCATCAAGTCGTTCGAGTACTAATGGAACGAGGCTAGGATCGTAACCTTCGCGAACTTTAGTTTGATACTCGCCAGTTTTACGATTTTTGACGCGAACTTTTTTGCTAAGAGTCTTGCGCTTAAGATAATCGCGGATTTCCTTTACGGAATGTGGGCGCATTAAGGTATATTCAAGTGCGCGTGCATAGAATTTGCCGAAATCCGATGCGCGTTTCAGTTCGATCAATTCTTCGTCGCTGAGCTCGCGTCCAATTTTAATGGCAAAATCAACAACTTGCGAAATATCGAGAGAACAATAAAACTTATCGTCAACGAAAATATTGACGCGATTTTTGTCACGAATAGCTTCCTTAATGTCTGTTACTCGATGAGAATGCTTTTTGGGAGCATCATCATCGAAAATCGTTATTGTATCGAGCATTAATCTTCGTCGTTTTTAGCGGCTTCACGAACTTTTGCCTCAATTTCATCCATAAGTTCTGGTTTTTCTTTGAAGAGTCGCTTAACAGCCTCACGGCCTTGGCCAAGTGTCTCACCATTGTACTTAAAGAAAGCGCCAGATTTTTCGACGATGCCATATTGTACAGAAAGATCGAGTACATCACCTGTTTTGCTGATGCCTTCGTTGTACATAATATCGAACTCGGCCGTGCGGAATGGCGCAGCGATTTTGTTTTTAACGACTTTAATCTTTGTACGGTTACCAGCGATATTGTCGCCATCCTTAATTTGACCAATACGACGAATATCGACGCGTACTGATGCGTAGAATTTAAGAGCGTTGCCGCCGGTAGTTGTTTCTGGGTTGCCAAACATAACGCCGATCTTCATGCGAATCTGGTTAATAAATATTACCGTAGCTTTAGTCTTACTGATAATACCGGTCAGCTTGCGCATTGCCTGAGACATGAGGCGAGCCTGGAGACCCATCTGCGCATCACCCATATCGCCGTCAATTTCAGCCTGCGGCACCAAGGCAGCTACAGAGTCGACAACAATCAAATCTACAGCACCAGAACGAACGAGCGTTTCACAAATTTCGAGAGCTTGCTCACCATTATCCGGCTGAGAAATAAGCAAATCGTCGGTTTTTACGCCGATTTTACGCGCGTAAGCTGGATCTAGAGCGTGCTCGGCATCAATAAATGCTGCTTGGCCGCCTTGCTTTTGAATTTCAGCGATTGCATGTAACGCGAGAGTTGTTTTACCAGAAGACTCTGGGCCATAAATCTCAATAATACGGCCTTTAGGAAAACCGCCGCCTAGAGCTAAATCGAACGCAAGCGAACCGCTAGAAAAAAGTTCAACATCAATCTTGGAATGCTCGCCCAATTTCATAATTGAGCCGTCACCAAATTGTTTAGTAATCTGCGAAAGCGCAAGACTTAAAGCCTGTTTTTTGCCTTCGTCCATTGCGGATGCTTTTTTTGTATCTTTTTTATCTTTACCTGACGTACCCACCGCTTCCTGACTCTTCTTAGCCACTTGAACCTCCTATTTATACTTATATTTTATCTTATTATCGGGGTAAAATCTAGCAGCACGACAACCGCAAATTGCGTGTTTGATAGACATGATGCGTCTTGGGGCGAAAGGGTGCAAAATCTTCAAAGAAATATGCAATTAAGGTTTCAATGCGATTGCGTATATGACTTGGAATATCTTTATGCTTGCGATAAATACCATTCATGCGGTTTGCGACTGGCGCATAGAACACTTCCCCGGTGCGTAAATCGATGCCGACGCCAAATATGTTAATAGCACGACTATGGAATTTGTATTGGAGTGCGTCGCGTAAATCAACGAGATAATCATCACCAGTAGCTATGACGCCATTTTTAATATCAACGGCCGCCCAAATATAGTTGCTTGAGTAACGGCGAATTTGAGCAACTTCCGATGCATTTAGCTTCATTTTTTTGATAAATCTCATTTTCCTCCTTTACATTACATTTTGAAGAAGATACCTCAAAAATATCACCAACAATTGTCCACAAAAAGCATCAGCTCAATATTTTTGACAGAGCCACCTGCTAAACAGTTAAAAATATGTTAAAATATAAAAAGTTAAGAATAAAAAAGTAAGGAAAGATATATGAGCGGACACAGCAAATGGGCAACCACCAAACGCCAGAAGGCCGTCGTAGACGCCAAGCGTGGTGCGTTGTTTACAAAAATCGGCAACCAAATCGCTATCGCAGCGCGTAGTGGTACCGACCCCGCTATGAACCCTTCCCTCGCAATGGTTTTGGAAAAAGCGCGTCTAGCCAATATGCCAAAAGCAAATATTGAGCGTGCGATTGCGCGCGTGGCCGACAAAAGCGCTGCTGCGCTTATCGAGGAGACGTATGAGGCTTACGGACCTGGCGGCGTAGGTATTATCATTGAAGTCGCAACAGACAACAAAAACCGCACCATGCCAGAAGTGCGTCATACGCTCGAAAAGAATGGCGGTCGCATGGCAGATCCAGGCTCGGTTATGTTCCAATTCACACGTAAAGGCGTCATTTTCACAAAAGCTAAAGGCGATGAAGTCATGATGGCCGCGCTTGATGCTGGCGCTGAAGATGTTGCGGATGAAGAAGATGGCACAACTATCTACACTGCGGCTGGCGACCTCGCCAAAGTTCGCAGCGGACTAATTGATGCGGGGTACGAGATTGATTCGGCCGAGTTACAGTATGTTGCCAACAATACTGTACCAGTAGATGAAGAAAACGCGCCAAAAGTCGAAAAGATTCTTGACGCGATTGATGATCTTGACGATGTCGTAGCGGTTCATACTAACGCGGAATAATTAATTAAAAAATAGCCTCTCTCAGGAGGCTATTTTTTTATTTAAGTCCAGTAGAACCGAAACCGCCGGAACGATTAGTCTCGGATAGTTTAGAAACCTCTTCAAATTCCACGTGCTCATATTTGGCAACTACGCCCTGTGCAATGCGCATGCCTGGCTCAATAACAAAGTCTTGATTGCTGTGATTTTTAAGCAATACGCGCATTTCGCCACGATAGTCCGAATCGATTGTGCCGACTCCATTAAGTAGCGAGACCTGATGTTTATAGGCGAGGCCGCTACGACTACGAATCTGCAACTCGTAACCTTCCGGAATTTCTACACCTACTCCGGTATCAAAAGCATGAATTTCGCCCGGCTTCATAGTATACGGTTCGTCGAGTCGAGCACAGAAGTCAAAGCCAGCTGCGCCTTTGGTTTGATAAGCTGGAATAATAGCATCTTTATGAAATTTGATTATTTTCATCTTCATATAAAGATATTATATAAGATGTGATATAATTCCATCTAGTGGAAGGGTGGCCGAGTGGTTTAAGGCACCGGTCTTGAAAACCGGCGTGGTTAATAGCCACCGTGAGTTCGAATCTCACCCCTTCCGCCAATTGAATGACCCGTGAGGGTTATTTTTTGTGGCGACCATATGCTAAAATTTAGATACTGACTATGGCAAATAAAAAGTATAAAATTCTAGAGATTGACCCATGGCTTGAACCATTTGAAAGCGACATTAATCTACGCATGCAACATTATTGGGACGTGCGTCATGCTTTAGTAGGAGACGGCGATTTAGCGAGTTTTGCAAATGGATATATGTTTTTCGGACTCGCACGTGTAAAAGATGGTTGGATTTATCGAGAGTGGGCGCCTGGCGCAGATGAAATGCATTTAATTGGCGATTTTAATAATTGGGATCGTAGAGCACATCCAATGCATCGGACGGAATCTGGTATTTGGGAAGTTAAAATTAGAGGCCGCAACAAAATAAAACATGGTCAAAAAATAAAAGTTCAAGTCACTAGACGTGGACGCAAATTTGACCGTATTCCACTTTATATGAATCATGTCGTTCAAGATAAATTGACGCATGGTTTTGTGGGCGAGATTTGGGCACCGGAAAAAACATTTCATTGGACTGATAGCGGCTGGCGTGATCGAAAACTCGATTCTCTGCTGATATACGAAGCGCATGTTGGCATGGCGCAAGAAAAAGAAGGTATCGGTACTTATCGTGAATTTGCCGATAAAATATTACCGCGCATTGTAGATGAAGGTTACACGGCCGTACAGTTAATGGCAATTCAAGAGCATCCATACTATGCCTCATTCGGCTATCAAGTTTCGAATTTTTACGCCGCTTCAAGTTGGTACGGCAATCCAGATGATTTGAAGTACTTAGTAAATAAAGCTCACGAACTAGGCTTGAAAGTTTTGCTCGATGTTGTCCATTCGCACGCAATCAAAAATACCGCTGAAGGTATCAATATGTTCGACGGCACTTTTAACCAATTCTTCTTGACTGGCGAAGCGGGAAATCACCCGGCTTGGGACACGAAATTATTTAATTACGCCAAACATGAGGTCATCCATTTCCTGCTTTCGAACTTGAAATATTGGATGGAAGAATATCATTTTGACGGCTTCCGTTTTGATGGCGTTACAAGCATGTGCTACCACCATCACGGATTAGGCGTAGACTTTTCTAACTATAAACAATACTTTGACGTCTTTACGAACACCGACGCAATCACCTATTTGCAGCTCGCAAATGCATTAATTCACGAAGTAAACCCTAACGCCATTACGATCGCCGAAGAAATGAGCGGCATGCCAGGCATGTGTATTCCAATTAATGATGGCGGCATTGGTTTTGATTACCGTTTAGCAATGGGGATTCCAGACTATTGGATTAAGGCGCTAAAAGAAAAAGACGAAAAACGCGACATGCACAAAATGTGGCATGAATTAACTACGCGACGTCCAGCCGAAAAAAGTATCGGTTACGCCGAGTCGCATGATCAGGCTCTAGTAGGCGACAAGACTTTAATTTTCCGCATGGCTGATGCTGAAATGTATCAAGGCATGAATAAAGCCTACCACTCCCCTGTTATTGACCGCGCCATTGAAATGCACAAATTAATCCGCTTCGCGACTTTAACCATGGCTTGTGACGGTTATTTAAATTTCATGGGCAATGAATTTGGACATCCCGAATGGATAGACTTTCCACGCGAAGGAAATGGCTGGAGCTTTAAATATGCTCGTCGTCAGTGGTCGCTCGCTGACGATGGTTTCCTAAAATACGAATGGCTGCTCAACTTTGATAAAGCAATGGTGGATTTCGCCAAAAAGAACGGCATTTTGAAGAAAAATAGTATCGAAAATCTTTGGATAGACGAAAAAACAAAAATTATAGCTTTTGCACGGGGCAACCTGCTATATGCATTTAACTTTCACCCCAGCGAATCAGCAACAAAGTTCTTCCTACATGCACATACGCTTGGTGCCGGTAATTATCAGGCAATCTTTTCTACAGATGAACTCGATTTTGGCGGCCAGGACAGAATCGATAAAAAATACGTTTACTCGACAGTTTCTGACAAACGTGGAACCGGTTTTGAAATATACCTACCATGCCGTAGCGCAGTAGTCTTCCGCAAGAAAAAGTGACAAACATGTCATCTTATGATATACTTTTTTGAGCAAATACCTTTTCATTAGTGGCACCATAGCTCAGCTGGTTAGAGCGTAGGACTCATAAGCCTAAGGTCACTGGTTCGATCCCAGTTGGTGCTACCAATGAAAGGGTATTTTTAATATGGTAAAATAATGGTATGAAAACGAAAAAAGGTTTCACTGTTCTTGAATTGATCCTATGTATTATCTTTGTAGGAATATTTGTAGTTCTTTTCTTCTTTCAAAAAGTAAATGCTGACGCAATGGATCGCGACGAAAAGCGTAAAACCGCTATCAATGCGATGTTCTTTGCACTAGAAGAGGGCTATTACGAGAAAAACCAATATTACCCAGAAAAAATCGAAAAATCTGAAGTATTACCATGGATAGACCCGAATTTGTTTACCGACCCATACGGAACGCCACTCTGGGGAGAAGGTAGTAATTACGTCTACGAAGCTAAAAACTGCGAAGATGGCAAATGTAAATCATATGAATTACGTTCTACAATGGAAAAAGAAGACGATTATATAAAAACAAGTCGCCACTAAAAAATCCGCCCCAAGGGGCGGTTTTTTAATAGTCTTCCGATTCGCGTTTGCGATGTTTTTTGTTCTCGTAAACGAGGTGAGAAATAATTTTTACTTCATCGTGCGGGGTATCAAGATATTTGAAAGTATAGGTTGTTTCGTCGCCAACCGTAGACATACGAAGCGTGCCAATTTGTACTAGGTGCTCTACTAGGGTCTGTTGGCGAAATGAGACATCCTCGATACGGCGAAGCTCGATGATATTAGTGGAATTCGCAAAAAGAGACGAGCGCGATTTCTGAATCGCGCGTTGATTTGTGATAAACATCTCGTTGGCATTATAGATACTTTGACCAATGATGCCACCAGCAAATATCACCGTGTATAGCGCAAATATAGCAATGCGAAGATAATGGAGAGATGTCTCATTAATAGTTAATAACGTCTGATCAACCTTAATGTTATTTGCAATGAGGATTAGGGCGAGACTAAGGACAATAATACAAAGAGCTACCATGCTCCAGATAGCGATAATACCAATACGAGAACGTTTAAGATGAAGCACGACATGCTCATCGGCCTCTAAATTAAGCTCTGGATAATCTTTTGCGCTACGCGCGTGTTTGACTTGCGCTAATTCCTCTTTCATGGCGTGATTATAACATATATTTGTTATTTTGGCTAATATATTTTTGACATATGCGCCTTAAAATGGTATAATTAGTCAGTAAAAAGGAACCAATAAATGTCGCAAAAAACTATAATTGGCCGCGACGCGAAAGTCTCTTTCGTAGGTTTGGCCGAAGACGTACCAGCAAAAGTAGACACTGGCGCAGACGCTTCAGCTGTGTGGGCAAGTGATATTTTTGTAGACAAAGACGGTATTCTTCATTATAAGCTTTTCGATAAAGGTTCCCCGTATTATACAGGAGAAGAAATAACGACCGACGAATACTCGGTAGCAGTGGTAAAAAGCGCTTCCGGTGATGTCGTCATGAAATATAAAGTAAAGTTATCTATATGTATCAACGGAAGACGAATCGGGGCCGTCTTCGGGCTAAGCGACCGTTCAACCCACAATTACCCAATTTTAATCGGACGCAGGACTTTACAGGGGAAATTTATAGTAGACGTTGAGGAAAAAGCAACAAAAACAACGAAGGAAACAAAAGCGACACCGAAACTCAACGAACAGATGCGAGAAGATCCTTATAAGTTTTATAAAGAACAATACCTAAACGGAGTAGATGAGAAATGAAGATTGCTATCCTTTCAAACGGAAACGCGAACTATTCCACCAAACGCTTAGTCGAAGAGGCGGAAAAGCGCGGTCACGAAGTAAAAGTTATAAAATATAAGAACTGTTACCTATCGATCGAACAAGGCCAAAACCAAGTATTTTACAAAGGTAAACCATTGCGCAAATACGATGCAATTATTCCACGTATTTCGTCCAATATGACTAAATATGGTACCGCAATCGTACGTCAGCTTGAAATGCAAGGTGAATATTGTTTATCGAAATCGCTCGCTATTACGCGTGCACGCGACAAACTTCGTTCAATGCAGCTTCTAGCAAAATACAATATTGATATTCCAAAGACTGTCGTATCGCGCGATTCGGCCGATATTGATCAGCTACTTGATCAGCTTGATGGCGCTCCAGTTATCATTAAGCTTGCTAGTGGCACGCATGGTAACGGTGTAGTTCTTGCCGAGACTAAGAAAGCTGCTAAATCTACTCTTCAGGCTTTCTATCTTACCAACGATCAGGGCACTAACATTCTCTTGCAAGAGTTCATTAAAGAGTCTGCCGGTACCGATATTCGTGCATTTGTAGTGGGTAGCAAGGTTGTTGCCAGCATGCAACGCCAAAGTTTGGATGACGACTTCCGTTCTAATCTCCACAAGGGTGGTAGCGGTAAGCCAATTAAACTGACCCCGGAAGAAGAAAAAGTTGCCGTGAAAGCCGCAAAAATTATGGGTCTTTCTGTAGCCGGTGTTGATATTATGCGTTCTTCCCGTGGTCCACTCGTACTTGAGGTGAATGCGTCTCCGGGTTTCGGTATCGAACGCGTTACTGGTCGCAATGTGGCTGGTAAGATTATTGAATATGTCGAGCGCAACGCCAATCGCACTATCCGCAAAGACCGCGTCGGTGCATAAATAATCTTAAAAACAAAGCTGGAGTCGCAAATGGCTCCAGTTTTTTGTGTTAGAATAGAAAATAGCTTATGGTTTTAGCAGTTGTACTCGCAGCACTACTTCTCTGTTTTCTGCTCGTACGTCACCATGTTGGCGTACCGTTTTTGGCTATGATTGCAGGTCTCGCAGTTTATGAACATTTCGGCTCAACTTTTGCTTGGTTTTTAAACCAATGGATCCCGGCATTATCAGTTGAAATTGCCGAAGTCGGAATTTACGTATTACTTGTTGCGATTGCGCCGCTTGTCCTTTATCTTCGCGCTGGTAAAAGCGGCCTATTTGGCGCTATGCGCGCGGTAGAATCGATTATATTCGCCGTAATGCTTACCGCTCTGCTTGCTGGGCCACTAGTCAGCCTATTCAGTTTCGATAGCCTTGCCGCAACAATCGCAGGCCAGATTGAAAGTGTGCGCGGAATTATTTTAGTAGTTGGTATTATTTTTGCGTACGTAGATACTTTCTTGTACCGCTCAGGTCGGATTTCCTAAGTTCCCAAAGGGCGATACCGGCCGCAACGGAGACATTATAGGATTCTTTTGCGCCGCACATCGGAATTTCTAGCAAATCGTCACATTCTTCGAGTACATCACTAGGGACACCATTAACCTCTTCTCCGAGTATGAGTGTAATATTTTCAGGATATTCTTGAGGTTCAGACATATTAAGAGATGCCGGCCCTTGCTCTAATGCCAAAATAGTGCTGCCCTGTTCGCGAAAAAGATTGATTGCCTCGTGAATGTCATCAATGCGATTCCAAGTCAGCAAATCCTCGGCGCCAAGCGCGGTCTTGTGGATCTGTTTTCTAAGCTTAGCTTGTTCGTGCGGTAAGCCCTTATCGATAAAAGGCGTATAGCCAGAGAAAATGACAAAATTAACACCGAGACAATCACAGGTGCGTAAAATAGCGCCAACATTATAGGTTGAACGAATATTATGAAGAATAACTGTAAGCGTTTTCATGTTACAATTAGATTATGAATGAGGATGAGGTCCAAAGCAAGCGTAGGCAAAACGAGGAAGACGCGACCGAGCGTCGTGCCAAGATTCTTGGTTTGCTCTATCTAGATACGCGCGATTTTGAAAAAGACATCGAGCTTGTCCGTAATGTGCTAACTAAGGAAGAGATGCATGAGCATTTCATTATTCCTTTACAGGTAGGTGAAGGTAGCAAACCGTATCAGTTTATGGTAACTAGCCAAACGCCACGTAGCACAATTGAAGAGATGCAGAAGCAATACGAAGACGAAGGTATGCGTATTGAATTCTACCTCATTTCTAATTCCGCCTATCAGGTATTCATGTTGCGTCATGATCCGCCTCAAGAAGTGCATTATGATGATATCGAAATTGCTTCCGAGGGCGACTCTGAGACAATTCAGCAGGTTTCCAAAACGCTTAATAGCGTCGCGACAGATAAGGTTTTTGATTACTTACTAGACCAGGCTGATAAACTTGGCGCATCGGATATCCACATTGAAAACATGCGCCACGAAATTCGTATTCGTATGCGTGTCGATGGTATTCTCCACCCTGTGGCTGAAATCAGCCGTGACCGTTACCGCATTTTCATGGGTGAGCTAAGTTCGCGTGCTAATGTTTCTACAGCCTCGATGCGTCCTCAATCTGGCCATATGCAGAAAGATATTACTCGAGATGGCGCAACTCACTTATTGAACATTCGTGTCGAGATGGTGCCGACGATGTATGGCCAAGACGCGGTACTACGTCTCTTTAACTTTGATGAAAGCTTATTGAATCTTGACCTCTTAGGTATTACGCCACAAGAACGCGCCGAGATTGACGAGGTGATTTCACATCCGCGTGGTCTGCTGTTGATGGTAGGTCCAACTGGTTCTGGTAAGTCCACTACCCTTTACTCCATTATCAACGCTCTGAATACGACCGAACGTAAGATTATTACACTAGAGGATCCGATTGAGTATGGCTTAACTGGCATTTCGCAGATTCCAATTATGACCGGTCAAGGCGGCTCTTTTGCAGAAGGTTTGCGTTCTGTCTTGCGTCTCGACCCTGATGTAGTGATGGTCGGCGAGATTCGCGATCCGGATACAGCACGTACGGCAATTCAGGCTTCTATCACTGGTCACTTAGTGCTTTCGTCGTTCCACGCCAACTCATCGTCAGCTGCATTTTCGCGTATGATCGATATGATCGGTATTAATCCGGTATTCTCATCTTCGGTTCGCCTCGTAATTGCACAGCGCCTCCTACGTAAACTCGATGAGAATAAGGAAGCCTACAAGCCTGACGCGCAAACCGTAAAATTTATCAAAGACGCAATGTCTAATGTCGAATTAACAGATTATAATCTTGACGATATTACACTTTGGAAACCAAAACCAAGCAAAGAACATCCGTTTGGTTACAGTGGTCGTACGGCAATTATGGAACAGCTGATTGTTGACGAACCGATTCAGAAATTTATCCGTGGCGAAGTAATGCCTGACTCGAAGCTAATTGAGCAAACTGCGCGAGATGAAGGCATGTTAACGTTGCAACAAAAAGGCATTTTAGCGGCATTACGTGGCGATACGACAATCGAAGAAGTCGCGCGTGTGATTTAACCCCTTTATTACCCCTTTTCAAAACAGCAAAAATATGCTAAAATGAGACAAGTTTTTAAATATAAAAGGTAAAATCATGTCATTTGAACTATTAAAGATGGTGGGAGATGCCCAAAAAAAGAAGGCCGTCATTGACGTCCGTTCTGGTGATACTGTCCGCGTGTCCCAAAAGATTAAGGAAGGTGGCAAGTTCCGTATTCAGGTTTTTGAAGGTACGGTAATTCGTGTTGATCGCAAACAATCACACACTGAGCGTATCGTTGTACGCAAGGTTGCCTCTGGTGTTGGCGTCGAGAAGAGCTTCTTGATGCACAGCCCATTAGTAGAAAAAGTTGAAATCGTTCGCCGCGGTAAGGTTCGTCGCAATAACTTGCGCTATCTTCGCGAACGCTCTGGTAAGAGTGCACGTCTTACTCAGAAAGATTTCGACCGCAATGCAGTAAACGAACTTCCAGCAGAAGAAGTTGAAGAAGCACCAGCCGAAAAAGAAGAAGCCAAGGAAGAAGCTGAAGAAGCTGCAAAGGCAGAAGCATAAATTGGCAATTCTAGGAATAGATGAAGTTGGAAGAGGTCCCTGGGCGGGGCCTCTTGTTGTTGGCGCATGTGTTTTAGGCGATGCGCAAATTGAAGGTTTGACAGACAGCAAAAAGCTGACGGCAAAAAAGCGCGAAGCATTGGCGCCTATTATCCGGGAAAAAGCAAGCGTTGGTTTGGGTTGGATTTCCGCAAAAGAATTAGACAAGATTGGCATGACGGCCGCGCTATGCAAGGCTTGCCGTGAAGCGGTAAAACAAATCCACGTACCATTTCATGAAATTGTCATCGATGGGACGATTAACTTTTTACGCGATACTCCCCTAGCCTCGCACGTGCAGGTCTTAACTAAAGCCGATTTATTAGTGCCAGAAGTATCAGCGGCCTCGATTGTTGCAAAAGTTGCACGTGATGAATATATGCATAAATTGGCTAAAAAATATCCTGGCTACGGCTTCGAGAAACATGTTGGATATGGCACAGCGGCACATCGAAAGGCTTTGGAAGAGCTCGGCGTCTGCCCGGAACATCGCAAGAGTTTCAAGCCAATTGCTGAATTAATCGGTAAAACCGAAACAAAGAAAAAAGCCACTAATTCAACCAAAGCACGGGGCGACAAAGGCGAGGATGCGGTTTGCGAATATCTGACCAAAAGTGGCCATGAAATTGTAGCGCGAAATTGGAAAAATAAGTTTTGCGAGATTGATATTGTCTCGAGGTTTAATGGCGTACTCTGTTTTACGGAAGTTAAGTACCGTCAGGCGGGCGCCGGACTCGACGCGATTGATAAAAAGAAGCTCGAAAAAATGCGTTTTGCGGCAGAATTTTATCTTGCGAAAAACGGTGGCGGCGCAGCGATTTTAGCGGCCGCGGAAGTTTCGGGTGATAATTACGAAGTAACTGATTTTTTGGTTTTGCAATAAAAAAGAGGGCCCCTCCCCAGCCCTCACAATATGTTTTACCGTGTTATGCAATGAGTTCAGAACGAACATACTGCTCGTTCTGCAAAATACTGACGTGGCCCGAAATAGGGCCTTCTTCCTCGCACTCATCGTTTTCATCGTAGATACTACAGAGATACGAGACTGCAGCATCAAGACTGATGAGTCCGAGATGGACAGGTTTCTTGAAAACCCTGAGTAAGACAGCGTCCTCGAAGTCCGGATCCATGATATTCGCACCGAAGATGAGCTCTTCGATCAGCTCAAAATAGGCGTCCCAGAAGGATGCTTTATCTTTGGCGTGCGCTGCGAGCATGTCGAGTTTCTCGTCATACCACCAAAGAACATCGAACCTTTTGTCGAATAGGCTGCGAGTTTTAACGGTTTCCAGTTCACTACGAACAAACTCTTCCGGGTCTAAGCCGTTCTCGAGCAGCTTTGAGAGATTAACGCGCACAAGGGCCATCTCGTCAGCCGTAATAGCAGTGCGGACAATCCGTCCAGGATCGACTCCGTACTTGATCATCTGAGCTGTACTTAAGTAGACAAGAC
Organism: uncultured Candidatus Saccharibacteria bacterium; assembly: GCA_946537195.1. Taxonomy (GTDB): domain Bacteria; phylum Patescibacteriota; class Saccharimonadia; order Saccharimonadales; family Saccharimonadaceae; genus UBA2834. The sequence goes on from CAMNFE010000001.1 coordinate 60,796, forward strand.
TTGCTGCCTTATTTGGATTGACGCCAAGATCGAGCAGCTTAGTCACCTTTTCACGATTAAGGTTATCTTCCGTCTCCAGGATAAGATCCGGATTGACTCCGTATTTTACTTTTCCTTCGAAGCCGAGAAGATGCGGCCATTTCTTGACGATGCGGTTAACATCTACGCCGAGCTCTACCAAATCAACGAAGAATGTTTTTACTTCGCTGAAATCGAAGTTGTCCAGGTAGTCGTTAACGTCGAAATCCGGCAACGCAGCCTTGATCTCGTGGTGCGCATAAACGATATCAGGGATAGACATCTGCCCAACTAGGGTGCGCGGGCTGATGACCTGGGACAGGTCGTTAAAGTGTTTCGCGATATGGTTGCTGATATCCTCTGCCAAATAGTCGTTGCGAGGATCAACCATTTCATTGTACTCTTCGTAAATAAAGATTGCCTTGTCAGAATTCATTATTTTTCTCTCCTCCGCATATTGCACAATCATCACGATAGTAAAGATCTATAGAAAAGCTGACTAAAGTCAGCGAACATATCCTTATTATTGTAGCATAAAAGTCATTATTTGTCAATAGAAAGCCGCTTACGTTCCCTGCTCTAGGCCCCTAGTAGGCTCGTCAGGACAAAGAGCAAGAACCTTCAACATAGCGAATTTCTCAGATGGCGTAACCCAAAGATGATATTTATATTTAACGGAGATTTGGCGTGCGACATACTGACAGCGAAAAGCCTCGTTCGATGGGAGCCAAGTGTCGGCAGCACCGTCGGATTTGTCTTGATTCGCCTGCCCTTCTACGGCAAGCAAGTTGAGCGGGTCCTGACTAAGCTCATAACGAGTATCGGCATCAAGTCGATATGCGCCAGTGGCCCAAGCATTACTAAGCGCAACAACGTGGTCAATTTGTACTGCTGCGGAGCTTTCCTGACCGCGGGTGAATTCAATAGTTTTGCCAGTATAAGGATCATTTAGGGTGCCAGATTGAACTTTGCAGCCATTAACTACGGTGTTTTTGAGGTCACGATTAAGAATTAATTCACGCGTATTGCAACCATGCTCATCGATACCCCAACTATCATAAAACAGTTTTCGATAGTATTTTTCAGAGGTATTTTTCTCTTGAACGGCAAGGCTCTCAAGCACGTTAATAGCCTTAGTAGAATCAGCTTTTGTTTGTTCGGCCTTAAGTGATATCTCCTCTGGCTTTTTGAGATTTGGGTCGAGCAAAGCTTCGTATTCATATGAGTTAGGATTTAGGATTAAATAAGTACAAAAAACTCCTATCGCGATAAGTACAGCAATAATACGTCTCGTACGATAGGAGATTTTCTTGGCCATATCCTAATAGTTTTCGGCCTGAATTTCAAAGTAGGCTTGAGGGTGCTTGCAGACTGGGCATTCTTCTGGGGCGCTGTCGCCAATGTGGATATAGCCACAGTTACGACACTTCCAGACAGTTACGCCGTCGCCCTTAAATACGACACCCTTTTCAAGATTTTCAAGGAGTTTGCGGTAGCGTTTTTCATGCTCGGCTTCGATTTTACCAACTTCCTCAAATAATTTGGCAATTTCTTCGAAACCTTCCTCGCGTGCCTCGGCGGCAAATTTGACGTACATTTCGGTCTCTTCGTATTCTTCGCCAGCGATGGCATCTTTGAGATTTTCGGTTGTATCAGGTACGCCGCCATCATGAAGTAGCTTATACCAAATTTTGGCATGTTCTTTTTCGTTATCGGAAGTTTCCGAAAAAATGGCAGCAATTTGCTCGTAGCCTTCTTTTTTAGCTTTACTAGCATAAAACTGATATTTGACGCGCGCTTGCGATTCTCCCGCGAAAGCTGCGTTCAGATTTTTTTCGGTCTTTGTACCCTTAATTTCTGCCATAATAATCTCCTTAGTTACTTTCTATTTTAACAGAGATTAACGTAACGACAAAAGCATAAGTAAAAAGGCCCCGCATAATATCGGGGCCTTTGCTAGTGGCGGCAGAAAACTGAGCGATTAGCGCTTCTGGTGCTCGGACAACAGGCATTCAAACTGAAGAATCTTATCCTCGAGGTAGTTGTAGGCGAGAAGCAAGTTCTCGTAGGTGGGGTCGAAGTGATAGTCCTCGCTCCAACCTTCCTCGATTGGAGTATACTTCAAAACGCTCTCGTCGCCGTAGTAGCCCTCACGCTGACCAACGCGCGCATAGCGCATCCAGAAGGCCATGTGGTCGAGCTTAAAGCGGCGATTCGGATTCATAGCGTCGAGATACTCATCGATTGACATGTTGTTCATGTAGGCATTGACGCGTTCGCAGGTCTCGTAGAGACTGTTGGCGTAAGCGCCTACGGCCGGAAGTTCAGCAGCGCCCAAGGTAAAAAATTCTTCCTCAGTGCGCTCCGGATAGTCGGGGTCGTGCAGCCAAGCATAATACCCCGCAGTGACGACGGGTCCGAGAGCCGAAAGCGGCTCGATGACAATACGTTGCTCGAAAGTGTATCCGAAGTAATAGAAGTCGCAAAGACGAGACATGGTGTCTCCCTTCTGCCATGGGAAGGTGCTCTAGCCCACCCAAACCAATAGTGGAGTGATTATACCAATTTTTCTGCTTTTTTGCGAGCTTTAGCGCTTTGCTTGCGTTCTTTTTTGATGAGTTTTTTCGCAATGCGCTGTTCTTTAAGCCAGTTTTGGAGGCGTAGATATTCTTCGTAATGATTCGGCAGCATTTTACCGCGTTTAAAAAGACCTTTTATTTCGCTTCGCATGAACCAGGTTGCAAACTCGACCTCTTCTTTTTGAAACTTCATCTTAGAAAGCGGGATATTAGCTTTGAGATAATAATCGTCAAAAAGTACTTGTTCTTCGTCGGAGCGGCCTGAATAGAATAATTTCAGCTCTACCGGATTAACATTGATACCAAGCTCTTCTTTGATTTCGGACACAATCCCTTGCAAACTACTCTGCCCGGCTTTCGGATGTCCGCCAGTCGTAGCATACATGCCATTTCGAGATTTTGCGCGTTTTTGAATCAAGTAATGTCCGCTCGAGTTTTGAATAAAAACCATGACAACTCGAACATAATACCCATCGGGGATTGGATCGCCTACTTTGATGGTTCGTCCAGTACGTTGGCGATCAGCGTCATATAAATCGCGCTCTTCTCTTTTTCGATTCGTCATAATTTGAAGTTAAATAATTATAGTTCAATTTCGGCGACGAGGTTGCCGTGATCTTCAATGATTTTTTTGAGATCCTCAATTTTAATCCAGACTGTAGCCGTATTGTCATTTGGATGAACGCCGGCAATATGATCTTTTGACTCGGCAAAATCTTTATCAACAAACCATTTAACTGCACAGTCTTTATCATTCAATAAACCAAATGGCGATACGCTGCCTGGTTGAACGTCAAGATATTTTTCCATATCATTTGGCGAAGCAAAACTAAGGTGACGAAAGCCGTGCGCTTTTTCGAAATCTTTAAGTTTAACACGTTTATCGCCCATGACAGTAATCATAATATAGTTGCGTTTTTTGTCGTCGCGAACAAATAGATTTTTAGCATCAGCTTCGGGATAAGGAACTTCCACATTTCGTAATTCCGTCATATTAAAGACGGCATCATGTTCGGTAATTTCGTGCCAGATTTTTTGCTTTTTCAAAAACTGGTAGATTTCTGCTTTGTGCATGGAAGCTCCTTTCTTTTCGAGTATTATATCAAACTATTCTACGTTAACGCCCTTCTTGAAAATTCTTCGGGCGCCAAGAAAGAGCCCAATGTTGAGAATTGTGTAGATTACGTCGCAAACTAAAACTAGCGAACGATAACTACTAAAGCTAAGGCTATTATCTGGGTTGTTACTAAACATAGCCTTAATACTATCGTCAAAGAACCCGATGGCATAGATAGTTGCAAGCAAAACAACTTGCAATGCGAAATAGAGACCTATGCCAACAATAGCCGAATATGCTGTGCGGTTATTATTCGAACGATGTCCGACAACAATACCAAATATGCCGACAGCTACAATATAAATTACTTCCAAAACTGCAGTGATAATTATGCCGCATAAAATGAAACCCATATCTTTATATGCGATAAGATTATGAAAATACTGATACAAATCATCGTCCCAAAACGCAATAAAGAAACAAGCAATTACTACGGCGGTTGAACATAAAGTCACAAGAAGCCCGGAAATAATTTTACCGTCATAAAGTTGACCTTTGGTAACCGGCAAAGTATGCGCGAGATACGCTTCGTCTTTGTAGCAATTTTGACGAAAGCGTGCCCAAACACGAATAGCAGCATTAATAATAGTATTAGCCATAGCCGCAATCGTACAGGCTGGTAATATATGACGCATCAAACTACCAATGGCGGAATCGGTGAGACTGTAACTAATGCGCGTAAGAATCGCAAAAATAATCGTCAGTATAAAGAAAATTATCAGCGTGCGATTCATCCACAAGAAATCATATTTAATTAGCTTTCTTAGCATAGAACATACTCCTAAAAATATCATTAATTGACGATTTATGCTTGGCGCGTAATTTATCGGCCGAGCCAGTTAGAACAATTTTGCCTTTATCGATAAAAACTACGTCATCCAAAATGCGCTCAACATCAGAGATTAGATGCGTAGAGATAATGACACTAGAACCCTCCTTGAAATTAGAAATGATTGTATCGAGAATATGGTCGCGCGTGGCCGGATCAACGCCGCCAAGTGGCTCGTCGAGAATATACAAATCCGCATCACGCGACATGACTAATATGAGCTGCAATTTTTCTTGCATACCTTTGCTCATTTTGGAAATCTTCATCGATTCGTCTAGGTCGAGATCGTTAATGAGATTACGCGCACGCTCGGTATCAAAATCTTGATAGAATTCAGAAAACATTAATAATGCTTGCTGAATCGTCATACTTTTGTCTAAATAAGTACGTTCTGGGAGATAAGAAATATGCGCTTTTGATTGAACGCCAATTGGCTTATTTTTGAAGAGAATTTTGCCGGAGTCTATCGTCAATAAATCATTTATTAACTTAATTAACGTCGACTTCCCTGCGCCATTTTTGCCCAGCAGGCCAATTATTTTTCCTTTCTCAATTTTGAGATTTATGTCGTCTAGCACGACCTTGTGGTCGAAGCTTTTGCATAAATGTTTACATTCAAGCAAAGCCATCTGCTACCCTCCTATTTTTGTAAATATTTGATAGATTCCGCGCGAGTAATACCAATTTTAGCCATGGCATCAAAATAGTTCTGGACCAATTCTTTAGCGAGCCCGGATTTGATTTTTTCGAGCCGGCGTTGGTCCTTGGTGACATACTTGCCGTTGGTGCGTTCGGTAAAAATCAACTGGTCGGATTCGAGCTCGGCTAGAGCTTTCTGCATTGTGTTGGGGTTTACTTTTGCCATAACGGCAAGCTCGCGCACCGACGGGAGTCGACTGCCCGCCGGATACGCACCAGACACAATTGCGATCCGAAGTTGTTCGACCAACTGCAAATAGATTGGCCGCTCATTATCGAACTTAAATTGTATTACTTGCATAGTACAATGGTACAACTAGTAGCACGTGGCTGTCAAATTATTATTCCAGGTCTTTTAGCGTAGCGACGTTACACTCCCATAATGCATAATAGAATGTATAGCCCCCCTATCTAGTAGCGCCTTTATCTCACCTGGATAGCCGCTGATTTTTTAATCCCAACTATCTATTCGTTGTCAGCGTGCTAAAATATAAGCATAAACAATGAGGAAAAATAATGGATAATAATACATTCGGAAACGCAGCTCCCGGTACCAATCCGTTATCAAATCAGGCTCCGGAACAGGCTCCAGCGGCGCCAGAACAAGTAGCTATGCCAGCACAAACAACGGAGCCGGAACCAGTGGCGGCCCCAGTTTCTGCCGTTTCTTCCGACCCAGAACCAGCACAGAGTGCAGCAGCGCCGATAATTTCTTCTACGCCGGAAACGACGCAAGAAGCCCCAACTACAGTTGCCGCCGACGCAAAGGGAGATGCTAATTATAAAGGCATTTATGGCTGGCTAATTCTTTTTACCGTGAATGCTTTATTCTATTCGATTAATTGTTTTAGCTCTTTTATGGACTCCTTCGAAGGGTCTACTTGCGTATTATTAGACAAAGTTGGCTCTGGTACTTGTGCTGCTTTCAATAATTATGTTTCTCTCAATAATGCCGGGTTTGGCTTTTTGGCTATCCTGAATTTGGCGGTTTTTATTCTGATAATATTGCGAAAAAAGATTGCCAAAAAAATCGCCATTGCTGCATTAATAGCGGACCCATTAATAACAATTGGGTTAGCTGTTGCACTTAATAATCTCGCAAACTCGCTAGGAGCACCTTCAGGTACTTTTGATGATCTTACGACGCGATTGAATCTAACGATTGGCCTCACTCTAGCCTATTCTATAGTTTGGACTTTGTACTTCCTTAAATCAGAGCGCGTAAAAAAGACCTTGGTCAATTAGAGACATCAAACCCACCACTTTTAATAATGCTATAATACAGATATGGCAATTGAGAGGGTGATTGATACTAGCCTACACGAAGACGACAATGAAGAACGTGCCGTAGAGTATTCTTTGCGCCCAATTAATTTTAATGAATATATTGGTCAGCGACGACTTAAGACTAATTTAAAATTGGCAATCGATGCAGCGAAAAAACGCGGTGACGTTTTGGACCACGTGCTTTTATATGGCCCACCAGGACTAGGTAAAACTACAATGGCTGGTGTAATTGCGCATGAAATGGGGGCAAACTTTCGCGCCACTTCTGCCCCGTCGATCGAAAAAGCCGGTGACCTTGCAAGTATTCTGACAAATCTTACTGACGGCGATATTCTATTCATTGACGAGATTCATCGTTTGCGACGTGCTGTAGAAGAAATATTATATTCCGCAATGGAAGATTACAAACTCGATATTGTTATCGGCAAAGGACCAGCTGCGCGCAGTGTTAAATTAGACTTACCACGCTTTACTTTAATCGGCGCAACTACACAAGCTGGCAATTTGGCAGGGCCACTCCGAGATCGTTTTGGTCATTCTTATCGTCTAGAATATTATGCTAATAATGATATTCAAAAAATCATTGAACGCTCAGCAAAAATTTTGGACACCAAAATCGAGCCGGACGCGGCTAAGCTTTTAGCAGAACGTTCACGATTGACGCCGCGTATTGCTAACCGATTATTGAAGCGCGTACGCGATTATGCAGACGTGAATGGCGATGGAATTATTGATATGCCAGAAGCAAAAGCTGCGCTCAAAATGTTAGAAATTGACGAGCTTGGTCTAGACCCAGCCGATCGCAACATGTTAACTTTGATGTATGAAAAATATGGCGACAAGCCAGTAGGCTTAAATACGATTGCCGCATTGACAGGCGATGAAGCTTCGACGATTGAGGATTATCTTGAACCATTCTTAGTACAAATAGGCATGATTCAGCGCACGCCACGTGGACGTGTAGTAACTGAAATTGCAAAGAAACATTTAAGTTTGAATTAATTATTTTTTGCGTTTTTGCGTGATTCAATATGATGGCCGCGGACGGTTTTTTGGAGACTCTTTAATTGGCGACTACTCATGTACCAATAAGCCGCACCGCTACATATACAAACAAGAGCGATAGTCGCGACAGCAACTTCTGCTGGGCCGGTATTTGGAAGTTCAGACGGATCAAGTTCGCTAACTTCAACCGAATCATCTTCTTCGCCGTCATTTATTGCGCTCGCATCATTAATATTCTCGTCGCTATCGTCATTTTCGTTATCTGCTTGACCCTCAATTGGCATTGGTGTCGCAACTTGCCAAACGGCGTAGAGCGTCATGTTTTCTGGGTTCTTAATAATGTCACCCGGATAATACGTAGCCGTAGTGGCGTTTTTATCTTTGCTCCATCCGACGAATACGTATCCAGTACGGACTGGGCGATCTTCAGGAAGAACAATTTCGCCAGTTGTCGAAATTGGAAGCGGCGCATTGGTACCCGCATTAGCATCAAAGGTGATCGTGTTTGGTGTTCGCTCCCAAATTGCATATAGGACCAAGTCGACAGCGAGAGTTATAGTGTCATTCGGAGCATATTCTCCTTCTTTGGCATTTTTATCCGGGCTCCAGCCGAGGAAAGTATAGCCAGAAAGGACCGGCTTGGCTGCCGAAAGCCTTGCGACTTGACCGGCCGGAACAACTTGGTTCGCCGGCGCATTAGTGCCGCCATTGGCGTTATAAGAAATAACTACTACATTTTGTTTCCAGACCGCATAGAGCGTGGTGCTAGTATTGCCCGTATAACTTGCGCCTGGTTGATAGCTTGCAGTCGTAGCAGCCCGACTAGTTGACCAGCCAAGGAAGGTGAAATATGCGCGCGTTGGCTGTACGGTAGTAATAACAACTTTGCCAATTTCTGCAGTAGTAGCAGGCGGCACATTAGTTCCACCATTAGCATCGTAGGTGATTGTTATTTTTTCTGTTGCAGGAGGAATTTGAGCTGGATTCTGTTTCCAGACCGCATAGAGCGTAATATTTTTCGATCCAGTATATTGAGCACCCGACGCATATTGTGCGCTTGTGGCGTCTTGCTTGGTAGCCCAGCCGAGGAAAGTATAGCCAGAGCGAACTGGTCTTGTGGCCGATAGCGTCACCGCTTGATTAATGGTTGCATTTTGCGTTACTGGAGCACCAGAACCACCGTTCGCGTTGTAAGTTATCGTGTACGTGTTCGTGCGCCATACGGCATAGAGCGTAATCGATTTTTTATCGTTATACGCAGCTCCAGCCTGGTAGCTAGCGGCAGTAGCGCCCTTATTAGTCGACCAACCGAGGAAAGTATAATTAGCACGCGTTGGTTTTGTAGTTGAAAGCTTTGCGGTTTTTGTTGCGCCGACAGTCTGCATGGCTGGAGCGCCAGAACCACCGTTCGCGTTGTAAGTTATTGTATATTTGCTCTCTTCCCAAACGGCATAAAGTTTAACATTTGAATTGCTCTTACCATAGGCTTTCACATATTTTGCGCCGGCTGAATAACTGGCTTTTTTAGCATCTTTATTAGTCGACCAACCGAGGAAAGTATAATTCTTGCGGGTTGGCTTGGTTTTTGACAAATTCTTTTCTACGCCAACGTAGGCCGTTTGATCTTTTGGCGCACCGGAACCGCCATTGCCGTAATACGAAATCGTGAAGCTTTGACGAAGCTTTTTAAGTAAATCAGAATTGGTTACTTTATATACGGTATAGTGGCCAGATGGACCATTAAATGCGATATATGGAACATTATGTTCATCGAAGGCCATACTTTCGACTTCATAAAGTGGGTTATCTATATAATATGCATGCGTAAAGCTACCATCGCGTCCAAACTGATAAATAACAGTCGTATTTTTCTTAAAAATCTTATCGTAGATGGAGTTTTTATATGTACCAGCCGATTCCCATGTTGGTCTATAGAAATAACCATTGTTATAAGAAAAGCCCTGATTGGTTTGATGGTGTTTTTCGTCAAAACTAGAGACTAGTTGATTTTTAGTATTAAAGGTACGAATTGACGTGCCGCTAGACATATAATAGATATTACGTTCCTTATCGTAAGCAATACCTCCACCACCAAGAGCTGTTCCCTTCTTATTGACGAGCTTTGTTGTGCCGTTCTTTTTGA
>CAMNFE010000002.1 GCA_946537195.1 uncultured Candidatus Saccharibacteria bacterium
GAGCGACTGGTTCGCAATCAGTAGGTCAGGAGTTCGAATCTCCTACACTCCACCATTTATAAAGGCCATCTGGCCTTATTTTTATATCCATAAAGCTTCTGCGAATACTTCTTTTGCTATAATAGTAATAGATAATAGGAGCATCTCATGTCGATAGAATTCAAAAGAAGAAAAACTGACACTGACGAGCATACCCACATTTCAGATGATTACGAAAAAAATACTTTTATCCCTCCATTCAACGCCGATCAAGCCAGAAGATTATCTGACGAAAAACGGGCTCTGATGGAAGCTCAAAGCAGAGACGTAATTGAAGAAAGCAAACGCCGAACTATGGCAGATCTAGAGGCTATTACAGCCGCCTCCGAAGACGAAATGCGAGAACGGCAATTAAAAGCTGAAAAAGACCAAATCGCTACCCAACAATCTCTCGGTAATAGAGGATTAGAAACACTCATAAAGCAAAGTCAAGCACCTTCATTCGTGGAGTTGATGACGCAACGCGGCATTCAAAGAGACAAAGAGCGCGAACAAGAACAGCAGCATAGAAACGAAGAAGAGAGTCACCGACAAGCAGAAGAAGCACACATGCGCCAAGAGCGCGCCTCCGCACAACATCGCAATATGTACGACGATTTGACGCCATTCGAAAAATTGATGATGCAGCGCGCAAAAGAATCCGATAAATCCGAATTTGACTCTTAAATCGCTATACTCCGTCAGCCTTCAAAAGCAACACATCTCTCCTATTTTTTATAGCCCCATCGCAAGTAGACAACATCACATATTTTTCTGCACCAGTATTTTCTCTTTTTATTAGGGCATTATCAATTATCTTTTTAATAACGCTCATGCGATTGTGGCTATATTCTAGGTTATAAATTTCCCAATCATTCGCCTTAACCTCGGCGTAAGCTATTATCGAATAATGTATCGTTTCTTGTGTTCTTTTTATTATTGCCTTCCTATGCTCATCGAAAAACTGACGATTAGCAAATTTTTGTATGTTCGAAAACATTTCGCCATTCCCCATCCTGTGCCCATAAATTACCGAGAAAGTGTCACTAAAATCATTATTGTTCCGATAATCCAAGAATAAGCTGCCTGCTGTAGCAAAATCTCCTTTATAATTCCGATTTAAAAACCAGCTATTGTCATTACTTTGTACCACAGGATAATTTATATTCGTATCCATAACTTCTAGTCATGCAATCGTATATTCACTATCTTCACTAATTTCCTCAAACAGCGCCTCGTTGTTATCATCGCCTACTAGCTCAATCAAACCTCTATCTATTACTGAGCTATTTGATACTAATAGTAGATCCACAATCGCATACATACCAATAAATAAGATCGGAAATAATATCGAAAATAATAAAAGGTCTAAAAACCTATCAATCCAGCGCATTAAAAACCTCGTACGCTTAGTTCGGCTATTACTTTTCCTCGAATCTCACCGCTATAGCCATCACCATATATAAACGTCTCTCCATCCATCTTCAAGAGCACATCACCCGCTCCGTAATCTTTACAAACCCTACAAAACAAGAGTAAATCGCCGTCAACATTGCCGTAACCACGCATAACGCCAAACAATATTCCGAATAATACATATCCAGCTAAAGTGATGAAAATACCTTTCAAAAGAAGGCGCACCCACCCGCGCCATTTTTGTTCTTTTATTTTGAGCATTTTGTTTTTCGTTGTTTTTTCTTATTTACATGAACTATTGCCAAAATCATTCCCGCTACACCTAAAGCCAATACGTACGGCATCACATTCGTTACTATACCAGTTAATACGTTTCCTTCCTTATGATTCAAGAAATCGACCTTATTGCTCGATGCGCCTACTTCGGCCGAAATAGTTTTAGTCTCCGAAGTATTACCCGCAGTTCCGTCAACATATTGCGTATAACCGTTCGCGTCTACTTCTTCGATACTGTACTTAACCCCAATTGGCATCTGGTTATTATTACCGTCATACCCAATATAAACCGTCTGGCCGTGTTTTAGATAAATATAGTCGTCTTTACCTCCTACCGTGATTGTATTGTCTGTTGTAATAGAAGCGCCATTATAGTCGACTACACTATCCTGACCAAATACCGTAAAGCTATCGCCTTCTTTCGCCCCATTAATGACGACTTTATATTTAAAATAATCGTTTACGTTTGCTAAATTACCACTAACCGTATTAGTTACTTCTATTCGATTCCTCTGCGCAGCCGATTCAAACACAGCATTAGTTTTATCTCCAGTATCGTGATTTCTAACTTGCTCTGCCATCGTTGCAATATATTCATTAGTTGGCCTTCCGTCGCTATCGAGTTTATTTCTCACGCTTACATAAAAGTAATACTCTTTTTCACCGTCTATTGGATAATTAATCGGATCTTCGGAATCAATTTCGCGTACAATGAACTTATAGTCACCCAATGCCGAAAACACTGCGTCCGTCAAATGCACTCCTCCGGTAGATGATACGTCGCCATTAGTGTCAGGAGCCCCAGAAACGGCTATCCAAAAATTGTTCGATAATCCATTAATAACCGCCGGATTACTACTATCTTGGGTTAAAGAATATTGGAACATATTATCGACTTCATTTGCGGCACCATGCACAATACGCTCCACCTTCATTCAGCTAGTCGTATCTGGATTGCTTCCCAATGTTGTTTCGATTGCATTAGCCCGAAAAGGCGCCATTAATGCGGCCATCATAAAGCTACACAATGCACCATACTTAATAATCTTTTTCATTTTACCTCCGTTATTTTTGTATTTTTTCATCAAAAAATCATGGTCCAGATTTCATATTTACCTCCAGTTAATTAATACCTTAAATTTAGAACAAAAAAGCACCCTGCTAAAGCATGAGTGCGTTTATTTCTTGACTGCTTTTTCTGTCACGTCAAACTTTTCCATATATAATGCCAGCAACAATCTCGTCTGCGAATAAAATGCACAAGCTGACGAATAGATAATTGCTATCAACGGCGCAATTATCCACTGCACTGCCATCCATATCTTTTTACTCTTCCGATAGCGCTTCGGCCTTGGCGGCAACATTTTCAACGAAAGAATTAACGAAATAAATAAGCCAATCGCAGCAATTGTCTGAATAATACTTACCACTTGCGGCAAACTATGCGACAGTAAATCTCTTGAATAATAATGGAAGATCAGCGGTATCCAACCACCGAATGCAATGATCGGCGCCATCGCGGCCAAGGTTACGTGGCCATCAAGCAAGCGAATAAACTTCGGAATAATCACGCTCCATTTTACCGTCCTCTTCTTCGAGAACATATAGCTACCGACATACGCAACATCACTCGCGCCGTAATCCCATCGTCTCAACTGTACCCACTGCGCCTTCAGTGTTCTCCATAAAGTACTCGACAGTACCGCATCCTGGTAGATTGGTGCTCGAATCGGTAATACTTCATAGTCTCCATCAAAATAGAACAGACTGCGCCAATATTGATGGCCATCCTCTACAATCGTGCGTACACTCCAGAAATCCATTTCCACTAATGCATCAAGCGACTGAGAGTGAGAAGCAAAATTACGCAACATATGCGGACGCATCGTACAAATTAAATTCCAAAACGAGTTCGTTGATGCTACCACGCGCGTTACTGCCGGAGCATCCCAAATATTATTCGTAAACAAAGAAATTGGCTGGTAGCTTAGACGCTTTCTGTCTTCATGCACAATATATTCATAAGCCACAACATCGAAATAGCACTTATCTGGCTTATTATCGCAGTCCAGCGTCGTTACAATTACATCGCTAAATTTAATACCCTTTTCTTTTACGTAATCTTTCAAAATACGTCCAGCATTCGTAATATTACCGCCCTTACCGATAACTTCATTTTTTATTCCATCTGGATGTTTTGCTAAAATAAAGTGCCCAAACTTGTTTTTGTAGTTTTTCTCTAGGGTTTTCGCGACATTTTCCGCTTCCGGACCACCTCTCTCTTCGTAGGCAATCATCACTATCATTTGATCCTTTGGGTAAGTCGTCTTGAGCAAACATTCCATTGTTGGCACCAAAACATCCAAAGTTTCATTGTACATTGTGACTATTACGGCATGATAGATATCTTTAGGCTTAGGAAAATAACCGTCCTCCGCTGCTGCCACCATGCATAAATTGCGCAGATGCTGGTCATATTCATAGGCATCGCTTTTTGTGCCCGCTAATCTATCGTAACTATCCTGCGCATTGCCAAGCTCCTCTACGCGTTTTCGCCAATTCACGCGTTGGCATCTTTTCGTCATATTGAAACCCTGAACCGTTCTAAAAGCAATTCCAACGGCCTTTACGAGATTAATAATAACAATCAATAAAATATAGCACGCTCCTAACGCCGAATTAATGGCCGAAAGGACAAACATCAAAATCAACATGCTATAGCTTAGCAGCGCAGGCAAAACTTCGAAGAAACGATACAGTGGCTTACGTTTGCCCACCGGTATCTCAACAACTTTCGACATCTATCCTTCTCCGAGAATGCTCATCAAGAAGCGCAATGCGATAATTGTAATCACCATGCTTACCCCCAAAAACAATCTAGCAATGTCTTTTCCACGTTTAGTAAATAATCTTGCACATAGTAGCGTGTGGCCCACACCTAACGCTACCGCGATAATCGAAAAAGAAATCAAATACCACCAATCGCTCTGTTCGTAACCGTTACTAATATCCGAGTAGCGAGCCCAAATTTTTGGACGTGAAGAATTCAAATTTACAATCGGCGTCAAAAACAACCACAAATTAAGCAGAAAATTAACTGCCATCCACCATAACAAGCCGCGGTCTTTTTTCCAGATCGCCTTATAATCTTCGGCTAACTCTTTCATAGCTTTGTTCTATTCTACCATAAACGGCAAAAACTCGCACGATTCAAGCGTTAATATCTTTTGATAACACTGAAAGCAACTAATCCACCAATTGCAGCAATAACGCCGCCAGAAATACATCCCCACATTACAGCGTCTTTATCGATTTCGTCGGCTTCTTGTTCTGGATTATCTGCAAGTTTAGTGTCAGAAAGAATGTTTTCCCCTTTTGCCTCATCTTCATCGACGTCACCATTTTCAAGAATACGTACAGCTTTGCTCACAGTGACAACATTGTCGGATGTATTATTAGCGCCATTGCCAATATTTGTTGCGCCCCAACCAGCAGTCGCATTCTTAATCTTTCCGTCTGAAATCTTAATATTAAGTTTTGCAGCGGAACTGTAACCGCTCTTATCCGATCCAGTGCCAATTGCTGCACCGCCCAGCTTTTCTTCCTCACTACTTTCGTAGCCGTGAATATTTTCAAAGCTGCCGCCAGTTATAGTAATGTCAACACTTGCGCTACCTCTACCGCCGCCGATACCAGCTGCGAAAGCACCGCCCTGCACTTCATTAAGTTTTCCGCCAGAAACCTCAATATTTGCACTAATATTATTACCACCACCAATACCGGCGCTGCCATTACCGCCTGTTGCCGATATGTCACCACCTTTAATCACGATTTTTCCTGGCTGCTGTTTGAAAATATCAAGGTTCTCTTCGCCCATACCGCCGCCAATACCAGCACCACCATTTTGCGCCTTTGCAATAATTGTGCCACCTTCAATCATAATTTCGCCATTCATTGCGTTAGCATTTTTCGTGCCATTACCGCCAATACCGGCACCACCCTCAGCGCCACCCGTAACATTAAGAGTGCCATCACCAGAAAGCTTTAAGATGGCCATATTAGAATCACTCTTATAGCCAACGCTAATTCCAGCTCCCGTACCGTATCCAGCAACTGTATTATCGCCCTCTAATACAATCTCCGCTTTTACGCCGCTATCAATAATAATAGCCGAACCAGTCTTCGACTTTATACTTACGTCCTTTAATACAATTTTAGAATCACCGTTAATAATGATTGGCGCAGACGATTCTCCTGAAAAGATTACTTCACCACCACTTACAACTATCGTATCGTCTACCGAAAGAAAGCTTCCACCACTTTCGCCACTTGTAATCTCATATCCTTTAACCGAATCAGCATTTACATTAGTAGCAAATGCAGTCGCAGCAAAAACGGTAAATAGTACACCGTAAAAAGCCCTAGAACTTCTTAACATATACTCACACACTCCTTTTCCTAATAGCTATTTAAGCACAAGCCAATATAAAAAACAAGCAAACATTCCTATTTACATTTAAGTCCAAAAGCTATAAAATAAATTGAAAATCATTCCCAAATTCAAGAGATATGACAAAGCAAAATAAGTATCATACAATTAATCGAGACTACTTTCTCCAAACAGCTCAATCTTTTCGCAAGCCTTTTACCGCTAAAGATATAGCCGCAAAACTAGAAGACAACGAAAACCCAATGGGAACAAGCACTATTTATCGCTTTCTCGAAGAATTCTGTGCCGACGGTACGCTTCGAAAGACCATCGGTAGCGATAATACGGCTGAATATTTCTACCTTAAACCGTGCGAAAACGATAATCACTGTTATTTAGAATGCGAAAAGTGTCATCATATTTACCACGTCGACTGCAAGCATCTACGTGGTTTCTCTAAACATATCGCCAAAAAACACTTTTTTGAGCTATCCAGCAATAACCTTACTCTAACCGGTATCTGTGAGCATTGTCGGGAATCTTAATCATGAAAACCATTCTTAGAATAATCTTTATTTTAGCGCTTCTCGGAATCTTCTCGACCATCTTTTTCTTCCCTATCAGCGAACAGCAACCCGAGCAAAAGGAAATCAAAATTGTAACTACCATTTTTCCTGCGTATGATTTCACTAGAACTCTCAGCCAAGACACCAATGTAAACGTCTCCATGCTTTTGAAACCCGGGTCTGATCTACATAGCTATGAGCCTAGCCCTCAAGATATTATTAAAATCAAAGAGGCTGATATCTTCATTTATAACGGTGGCGAATCCGAATCGTGGATCGACGACATTCTAAAAGAAATTGATCAAGACAATGTTGTAACTTTGCGCATGATGGACGCCGTAGAGCTAAGGCCCGAATCTTCAAATAATATCATTGACGCCGAAAAAGAAGAGAAAGAATCGGAATCCATCGAGTATGACGAGCATATTTGGACGAGCCCCAAAAATACCATTAAAATCTCCGAAAAAATAGCTCAGGCTCTTATTAATCGTAGCCCTGACGATACTTCCGTCATCCAGCGTAATCTCGATAAGTTCAAAGAAGAACTCAATGCTCTTCATAAAGATTTTAAAAAATTAGCAAAAGAAAAAACTGGCACTCTGATTGTAGCAGATCGTTTTCCTTTCTCTTACTTCGTAGCTGATTACGACCTCGACTATCTAGCCGCCTTCCCTGGCTGCGCCGAACAAGCGGAAGCGTCCGCAAAAACAATCGCAGAGCTTGATAAGGCAATCAAGCAAAACCCCGAAAAAGTCATATTCACCCTTGAGTTGTCTAATGCGAAAATAGCTCAAACTCTCGCTAAGAATAATAAAGCTAAAATTCTAACCTGGCATTCCGCGCACAACATATCACAAAAAGATTTTGACGATAACATTACTTATCTCGAAATAATGAAAAACAATCTAAATAACCTAAGTGAGGCGCTACATGACCGTCCTGAAAGTAACGAATCTTAGCCTCAAACATGGCCAGCACTATGTCTTCCAAAATATCAATTTCGAGCTCAACCAAAACGATTTCCTATGTATTGTAGGCCCAAACGGATCAGGCAAAACTACTCTCTTGAAGTGCCTTCTTGGAGAAATTAAGCCCAACACCGGAAAGGTCATCTTCGACAATCATCAAAGCCAGCATATTGGCTATTTACCTCAAAGTCAGGTCAACAATCCGATTTTCCCTGCCTCAGTTTATGAAATTGTTGCTTCCGGCACCCTAAATCAAATTGGACTCTTTGCGCCATACCCAAAACAAAAAATCGCTAGTATCCTAAAGACCTTGCATATTGATGACTTTGCAAAAAGACAATACAATACCCTCTCCGGTGGTCAACGCCAACGCGTACTATTAGCTAGAGCTTTAGCGGCGAGCGAAGGCCTACTTATTCTCGATGAGCCATCAAATAATCTCGATTATTCTTCACGCCAAGACTTCTATGCCACTCTTAAAAAACTCAACAAGACCACTACTATCATCATGGTTACACACGACCTCGACCACAAGAATCTCCTCGGAAACAAAATTCTTTCCCTAGATCCAAAGCACGCCTTCTTTGGCGACACTAATGAATATGTCAGGAGAATCCATGCTCACTAGTCTTTTCGAAATGCTCAGCTATACATTCCTACTTCGCGCATTTATAGCAGGCATAGTCATTGCTCTCTGCGCCGCCTTAATTGGATCAAGCATAGTCTTACGCAGACAATCTATGATTGGCGACGGCTTGTCCCATGTTGCCTTTGGATCCGCCGCCATCGCAGTCGTACTTGGTTTTTCTCCTTTAGAATTTTCTATTCCAATCGTAGTATTGGCATCGATATTTATTCTTCGACTCAATCAAAATGTCAAAATCAATGGCGATGCCGCCATAGCTGTTCTATCCGCTTCTGCTCTCGCTCTCGGAACATTTTTAATATCCATCAATCAAGGTACTAATATTGATCTGAACGCATATCTCTTCGGCAGTATTTTAGCCATTGATTCTCATGACCTCATTCTTTGTCTTATTCTCGGAACGGCTATCCTCTTCACTTTCCTTCTTTTCCGTCGTCAAATTTTTGCTATTACTTTTGACGAAAATTTTGCCAAAGCCATTGGCATTAAAACCAATCTCTATAACACCATTCTTGCCATTTTATGTTCATTGGTAGTTGTTATTGGCATGCGCATGCTGGGTGCTCTTTTAATCTCAAGCCTTATTATCTTTCCATGCTTATCAGCGCTATATCTTAGCAAAAGTTTTCGAGCTAATTTAATTATTTCATCATTAATATCAATCATTGCATTTATTATTGGTTTCACCTTATCTTATGCGTTTAGTACTCCAACTGGCGCCACAATTGTACTCGTCAATCTTTTAATCCTAATACTCTGTTGGATATATAATAAAATAAGATGACTAGCATTAAATATTACAGTTCATTCGATCAGGATTTCTCGGAAAGCAAACAGCAAGATTACAAACTCCCGAATGATTACGAATGGATAAATCGAAAAATATCGCATCGCATTGCGTCTGCTATTCTTTATCTGTTTATCATTATATTTGTTTTTTGTTACCAAAAAATCTACGCTCGCGTCAAGATCATAAACAAAAAAGCGCTCAAAAAAGCCAAAAAAAGCGGCTATTTCATTTATTCTAGCCACACTCAAGTATTTGGCGACGTCGTTAACCACTTTATAACAACCTTTCCGAAACGACCATACTTAATATGTAGTCCTGCCAATCTCGGCATCGTAGCAGTAGGAAAATATCTTCCACTTGCCGGCGCTCTTCCTATTCCAGACAATCTCCATCAGCTACAATCCTTTAACGCCGCAGTTAAAACCAGAATTGAGCAAGGTAGCCCCGTCATTACTTACCCCGAAGCCCACGTTTGGCCATGGTATACCGGAATTCGCCCAATGAGTCTTGCTGCTTTTCATTTTCCCGCAACAATCGATGCACCAGTTTTTGTTGCAACCACGACATACCAAAAATCAACCTTCCGCAAAAAGCCAAAAATAACTATATATATTGACGGCCCAATTCAATATGACCATTCCCTGTCACGCAAAGAAAAAATGCAAACCATCAAACAAAAAGTCGAAAAAACAATGAAAAATTGTGCCACTAAATACAATACCTATACTTATATAGAATATAAACCTAAAGATTAGCTTTCTCTGAGCCCTGCAATATCATCTTTCGAAAAACTATAATCCAATTTTTTGCCATAGGCTTTCTCATAGGCCTCAACTCTCTGAGCATAATCCTTCGCTGCCATTTCTTTACTATTCTCTTTCACGCTTTTATGCTCATCCGGATAAATCGGATCCAACACGTGTGCTACGAATTTTAACAAGTTAAATTGATCGTTGTCTTTCTTGCCAGTATCAATTATCTCTACGAAAATCGGCACAACCGGCGCTTTCGCCATTGCTGCAAACATATATGAACCCCTCTTGCATGGACGAGGCTTGCGATAGTTGTACCACATTTCTTCTTCCGGATATATCAAAACAAACTCACCATTATCAGTTAATTCTTTCAATTCTGGCACAAATTCCTTCGTAATATAATTTGGCCCTTTGCGCAGCGGCAAAGTATTAACATTGTTCATAAAGTAGCCAATCAGACCTGGCATAGCAACGTTAGTTTCTTGAATTACAATATATGGAGTTTTATGGAATTTCTTTTTAATCACTTTTCGCGGAATCATACTGTCGCAGTGATTAAAATGATTACACGTTACAATTGCACCTTTTTTAATTTTATTGAGTTTCTCTAATCCCTCAATTTTAATTGAAGAACTCATTATAGCGCCCATCATTGATTGCATTGCTACGGCGCCTCGACTTCTCAAAAAAAACTTAACTTTATGATTCTTACGAAAATCTTTAAAGTTATTGATCGCCTGCTCTGCTTCTTCGTCCGACATTGTCGGATCGTCAACTTCAACTTTCTTGTTGTATTCTTCGTTTTTTAAATTTTTCTGAATATTTTTAATTACAGGAGTCTTATCGCCGCCAATTACCATATTAATTTTCCTTCATTACGGTCTTAAAAGTAACTTCATTTCCTAATATCTCCGTCACGCGGTCTGCCATTTGTTGCAATCTTTTTTCGTCACCTTTTTTATCCCAGCGCGAAAAAGCTTTCTTCTCGCGTTGAATGTCTCTCAAAAATGCCGATTCGTTCGCATACTTCCAGAAATGCTCTTCATACATCGTTCCATCATAATGCCATGGCTTAAAGAATAAGTTAAAGTGAACTATCATTGGATTGCGAATCCTCTCCTGAGTTGGCGTTGGCATAGCATTCCAAATTGCATCAAGAAAAACAATCCTTCCACGGCACATCGCATTTAAATAATCCTGATCTGGCGCAACGGTATCAAAATCAAAAGTGTTCAAAAGATACAAGAAATGCTCAACAAACTCTTCTTCGCGCATCTTTTCAAAGTTCATCAACAGCACGCCTGAATTAATATATTTGAAACGATTTATGCCCACAACTTGTTCAAAATAATCGCCAAACAATCTATTATCGTAAGTCGACATGTCTGGACAAGCCGCTATGAGATTGTTGTCTAGATTTATTTTAAATAACTCTGCTACATCTCCTAGCACAACGATATCACTATCTAAATAAATGCCCTTATCATAGTCTTTAAACATTTCTGGCAAGAATATACGATAATAGATAGTCGGAGTAAAATAGTCTCCCTTCAAACGCGTTTCTTTACGGTCTGAAATGCCGCTCAATTTGTCCTTCATTTCCGTCATGAATATCTTTACATTCTCATGACCTTCTCCTAAAGCTTTCAGGCGATTAATCGTCTTTTTACGCATGTCATGGTACACAACATGAATATGGTAGTCATATTCTTTATTAGTATGATCTATCAAGGATGTTATAGCGATTGCGAGATAAGGCGCATATTTTTCATCGGCCGAAAAGAACACCGGAACAGTCAGTTTACTCATTTTTTTATTTAACCCTACCCTTAACTTTCAAATATTCATCTAACACATCATCAAATGCGTGGCACTTAAGTACGCTATGCAGTTTGTCGATATTCCAAGGTTTAATTTTCTGCGTATGAAAAATCGGCCAAAATCTGAACGTGGTTGAAAAATGCCTGAATACCGTTTCGTCAGTTTCGCGTTTTTGTTCGTTAAACTTTCGATCAACAATTTTCTTCTTGCGCGAATAGATATTTAAAGAAGTTTGATCTGGAAGTAGCATTTTAGTACGTGCAATGCGTCGACGAGTACGCCAAAACAGTCCCGTTTTTCGAATTAAATCTAGGTTCAACAAAAGTACGCCTGAATTCATATATGTTTTTTGGAAAATACTCGTACGAATCCAATGCTGCCCATAATAGTCGACTGCCCCAACCAGTTCGTAATCATCATTATTGATTTTATAAAGCTCATATGGATCTTTTAGCGCTACCACATCAGAATCAAGATATAATATCTTTTTTGGCAATTCTTTTACCTTGTCGGCATATAGTCGCAATAAACAATACGGCGTAAAAAATGTTTTTATATTTGCCTTTGGTACATCTGCATTAAACGCTTCCGTCGCATCAATAAGTTTTACTGAATGGCGTTCATCTTTAGTCTTTAAAATCTTTTCCAAGTTCTTTATTGCACTTTCCGGAATATCTTTATATCCTCTCAAGCGCATCGTCATAACATAAATATTTAGCGGCCTAGATGTATGTTTCGCTAAAGATAAGGTCGAAATAATCAACCCATCAATGATATTTTTGTCACCACAATACAAAATATTCATAATAGCTATTCTAATTATATCAAAAAGCCAGTTAGCTCGCTATTGGTGGCTCTCGATATATTCAACAATATCGCCTACTGTATGCAAATCTTTAACATCTTTATCGGCGATTTCGACTTTATACTCATCTTCAAAAGCCGTCACTAAATCAACTAGATCTAGCGATTCGATGTCTAAATCATTTAATAGATTCGTTTCTTTATTAATTTTGCTCGCATCTATTTCTAGAGTATTAGCAATTATTTCAATAACCTTCTTTTCCATCTTTTTCTTCCCTTATTGTTTTGTCTCTTAAAATCTTTCCGTTATTATTCCTCGGAAACTCACTTGTTCGAAGTCTCACAAAAGCTATTTGGCGATTCTTTGGTTTTCCTTTATTATACTCTCCTATCAATTCATCGAAATATTCTTGATCACCCATGTATTTTCTATTTGGATATACCGAAACAATTATCCTATTGTCGTCCTGATAGGCAATCACTTCTACCACACCTATGTCGCGCGCTAGTTCTGTCTCAATTTCCTCTGGGCTGACGTTTTCGCCATTGCTCAAAATGATAAGGTTCTTTTTCCTACCAGTAATATACAAAAATCCATCTTCATCTAATCTTCCTAAATCACCAGTAAAGAAATGTCCATTTCGCAATACTTGTTCCGTAGCCTTGCGATCTTTATAATACTCATTCATCACAACATCGCCCGATACAACAATCTCGCCATCGATTATCGAAACATTTACATCGCGACATATCTGCCCCACACTGCCATCACGTTTATAATGATTTCGATTCACGGCAACCACAGGGGAACATTCCGTAATTCCATATCCAACCAATACTTCAATCCCGATACTGCGGAACCACTCAACATACTTAACATCTAGCGCAGCTCCGCCACAGATAATATAGTTTACGTTTCCGCCAAATTCTTCCAGAATTGACTTGAAAAACTTTTTTCTCCAATCGATACCAATTTTTTGCAATGCATTACTGATTTTAATACCGCGCTCAAGTCTTTTGTCTCTCTTCTCTCTGCGCGCCGTACGCCATATTTGGCGGTACATCGTCTCGACTACCATTGGCACCGCAAAAATCGTATCTGGTCTTCCGTCCTTAAAATCATCCATCAAATGTTTTAAACTGCCAGAAATAAAAGTATCGCAACCGTAATAGAAAGGCATTAATAGTGAAGTGACAAAACCGAAAGCATGGTGATAAGGCAAGAAACTAGCCGCCCTACCCGCCGGACTATACAACGAAGCTGCACCGTACAAATCCGCCATAATACTTTTTTGCGATAGCATTACAGCTTTTCCGTAACCCGTAGTACCAGAAGTAAAGAAAATCATCGCACACTTTTCTACGTCTTGAACATTTTTATTATGTACTTTTTTGCCAATCTTCAAATAATCATCCATCTCCTCAAGAGGATAGCTTTCACGAAATATCTCGCCCATTTTTTCGCAATAGTTCAAAGAATAATAGACGGCTGAAACGTGGGTCTGTTTTAATTCTTTACTTATCAACTCTAGATCGGAATCTTTATCTAGGGCCACACAGATATTACCGCTCACTATAATAGCAAGAGCCGTAATAAACCATTCGTAAGAGTTCTCGCCAATTACCGCAATATTTTTATTCTGGTAATTAGCATAAAAATATCCGCTTAATAGTTTTATATCTTTATAAACATCTGCAAAGCTTTTATGGAAAATCTTGCCGTCTTCCCTCCAAGATATAGCAGTTTTCTTCGTTTCCTTTCTCAGCTCAATCAATTCCGCCAAACTTGTTAATTTTGGCACATCATAATAATCGTAATTAGTTTCTAGTTGTTTCACAGTACTTATATTATATAATAAACACCTGTTATAGGGGGTAATTTTCGATATGCTTATGCTAAAATATAAACATATGAACAATAAAAAACAGCGTCTTAGGAGAAGTTAAGCAATGTTTCTTCCCGATAAAAGACAGGTGATTGTTTTTATTGTTCCGATGCTTTCCCTTGTAGGTATTCTTCTCGCCGTAGCTATAGTCATCAATACGACCGACCAAACAGTCCCGACCGTCCCGCAGCCTAATCAGACTGCCCATCTTGAGTGCACCAAAGAAGAAGATTATTGCACCTACACACACGAAAACAAAGAGTATCTCGTATATAATGGCCCATACAAAAAAGAATACGACCTTCAGTTTTTTAATCTCAACATCCCTTATCAACGCGGTGACTTTGGAAGCGCTTACGATATCATACAAAAATCAATTACAGATAAATTCATTATCGCTAACTATGCCGAATATCAAGATTTTTGCAAAAATAATAATCTCAAACAAAAATATACCGACAACAACAAAAAATATCTCATTTACTACTACAATACTAAGATTACCGACGACTTAAGCACCAAAGAAGACGACTATCCCTATAACATAAACGCCGACTTAGGTGCACTTACAATCAAAGACCAAAAAGCTACTCTATTCATTTGGGATATTGCCGAAACGTATACTGGAGCCAACAGGCAAATCTATGCAGATGAGTCTGTAGCTAAAACCGTTGCATACTCCATCATAGTGCCAACCGATGAAGAAGTAGATAGCCACGAAATAAAACCATTAATGTATCGCACCGACTACAACGAAATGCTCAATCGAAATCCAATGAGTGGATATAGCTTTACATACGACGACAATAAACAGTTAGCCTCCAAACTCTACATTAATAGCAAAAACAAAGAGTTGAATACTATCATCAATAACTCGATCGACGCGCTTTCGTCCCAACATACAGTAGAAATCGCCAACCCATATTACTTAGAAGACGAAAAGCAAGAAATTACCGAAACAAGAACCTTCGATTTTATTAGCTCTATCCAAAAGGAACAATCCCATCATCAAAAGATACATTATGTAGCATATACCCCTAAATTAACTGTCCATTATGATCGACAAAAATACGGCAAAAAAGATATAACAACAATAACCCATTCCAAGGCAAATGACAGATCAGAAATATTTAAGGACTTTTTAGACAGTGCAGGTATCAGTTACGTAACCTCACTCAATGACCACCGTATTTCTATAGACAAAACATCAGAAAGCTTCATTATTAAAGCGAACCCTACTAAGAAAGATGAAGAGTCAGACCTAAAGCACATTAGTCTTTATATTGATAACCGAAATTTTCTTATCCAAAAGGCCGTTTATAGCTATAGCGACGAAGAAGTCATATACTCCTTTAACTATTCCCAAGAAGTCATTACTATGCCCGACGGAATCTACGAGGAAACGATGCAACCAGCTTTTGCAAAACCGATTATTTACCTCTACCCTACCAAAACGACAAATGTGACAGTTAAACTTGGCCATCCGGAGCTCCTTTCAACTAGTTATCCAAAGTACAATAACGGTTGGACCGTTCGCGCAGAACCATCCGGAAAACTTATCGACAAGAAGACTGGACGCGAGCTATATTCGCTATATTGGGAAGGAAACAATAGCAATGCTAAAGTCGAAAAAGACGGTTTTATTATAAAAGGCAAAGATACTGCCAAATTTCTCGAAGAAAAACTAGCTAAACTCGGTTTAACTGCTCGTGAGGCCGAAGAATTTATCATCTACTGGCTTCCAAAAATGGAAAAGAATAAATATAACTACATTCGTTTCCAAACTAGCGAACAAATCAACAGCTACATGCCATTAAACGTATCGCCAAAACCAGACACCGTCATCCGCGTTTTTATGGCTTTTAAGCCTCTTCAATATAAAATTAATGTTACTGAACAAAAGTTACCTACTGCAGAACGTAAGGGTTTCACCGTTGTGGAGTGGGGAGGTACGGAGTTATAAATTATGCGCCCTACTTTTTCAGCTAAACTTTCAATCATAGCTGCCATCTTATTGCTACTCGTCATTGGCGGAGGAGCATATTGGCTTTATTCCAACGGCAATTTTTCGCACGAGCAAAATACTGAATCAAGCGAAATTGCCATCAAATACGAGCTGCAAACACATGAATATTACCCCCTCGACAAACTTAACCATCGGCAATTCCATATTGAATCCGAAAGTGATTTAGAAGCATTTTATTCCCTTTTTTCTGATAAGTTAGAAGTCAATCCTGAATATCTAAAAGGTAATGATATTTTTATTAAAGTAGCCCCCGCAAGCTCAGGAAGTATTAAGCATACTCTTAAAGACGTTAATTTCGATAACAATACCGTAAACTTCATAATTAGCACTGAGTCTCCAGAAGTCGGAACGGACGATATGGCTTTTTGGTATTTTGTTGCAGTTATTCCAAGAGATAAACTCAAAAATATTGACACATCCGATTGGATAAAACCATCTACAATAGACAACAAAAAATGGAGCCGTTGACTGGGATCGAACCAGCGACCTGCTCGTTACGAATGAGCTGCTCTGCCAGCTGAGCTACAACGGCGTCCGTAAGCAGTATTATACCACAATAAAACAAAAGAGCCCAGCGATACGCTGAGCTCTTTACCGATCACTCCAAATCTCGCTCATTAAATAGAATCTTATAAATATAGTAGTAACCATATTTCATTCCACCACCATTGAACAGGACGTAAGCTTCACCATTAATGAAATAGATGCCTTCCATCTCCATCTTAGGCCGACCAACGATAAATGCGCGCATCGTTTTTGTCTCTAAATCAAATTGATAAATCACGTTCTGATTTTTTCGTATCCCAACCGCACGCGCTTCGTTTCGACGATATGCCCAATTAACTAAGTATAATTTACCGTTATAATAGGCTATATCTTGATTAGTCAAATCAGTTGCCATTTCGCAAGAATCAATAACGTATTCTAAATTACCGTCTATCATAACCAGCACATCATTGTTCCTTATTGCAAAACAGCCAGCATCGTCAATATATGCTATACCATTACCAACGCATGGCAATTTTTCCAGACTAATCTGACGAAAATTAGTGGCATCAATTCGCGCAAGACTATCGCATTCGCCATATTCATTACGAATTCCCACCACTACAAATTCATTATTTATATCGTCATAGGTCATTCCGTTCGCATGCCCAAGTTCGAAAGTTGTGCTATTGCTAATGAAATGATTGGTTACATCTTCCAAACTTTGCCTATCTATAATGATGAGCTTATTGTTAGTTTCTCCTCCCTGCTCTAAAGTGCCAAAAGGTCGCCCAGCAATCACAAAATAGTCATCCGTAACCACTAAACTTTGTACCGAACTAACACCTACAGGTTTCGTGCCTTCGAAAACTAATTCTAAGGACAATGATGTCATCTCGTCGACCGTAATCGACGCCACTGGTATTGCTTTTTTAATTGCGTTATATCTTCCAGCTACGCAAACAGCAATCAGCAGCAAAATAAACAAAATAGATAATCTTTTTTCCTTCAAATGGCATCCCCCCTTACGGAGTGATCGGTTTTTAAGGTGCTCCTTTATTGTCGCATCTTTAACGACAGAGGTCAAATTAGAGTAAAAGAGCTTGCATTAATTGTCATTTTCGTATATACTAATGCTCACAAGGGCTCGTAGCTCAGCTGGTTAGAGCGCCTCCCTGTCACGGAGGAGGTCGCGCGTTCGAGTCGCGTCGGGCCCGCCACAAAAAATCTCCATTTGGAGATCTTTTTTTTGTGGTTTTTAAGAGTTACGCATTTCTTTTAATTTATCTAGGATTACGTCTCTCACTTCTTTATAGTTGCTTGGATATTTCATATATCCGTGCGCTTCTATACTCTTTTCGTCATCATATTTCACCCTCAAAGTGAACCCATCGCCATCTAACACACCATCATCACTTTGATCAAAACCGTCCCATTTTGCAATTTTATAATCATTAATAATGTTCGCTAGGTCATCAAGATATTTTGCATCTATCTTTTTCTCGACATTCTCTTCTTCAAAGCAACCCATACATTGGTACTTTAAAATAACGTTATTGTCTTTTTCAAAAACCATATACTCTTCAAATCCGCCCTCCCCACTTCCATGACTATATGAAAAACTAATGATTTTCCCGTCACGCGTATTTACTTCATTGCCAATTAACAATATCGCAGCCGCAATTCCGGCCAACAAAACAGCTACTGCCCCAATAATTACAACAATTTTATTAAACGACTTTTTAGATTGATTATTAACCATATTTTTATAATATCAAAATAGATTGCACATATATGATAAAATAGTTCCAGCGCGGGTGTCGTATAACGGCTATTATGTATCCTTCCCAAGGATAAGACGAGAGTTCGACTCTCTCCACCCGCACCAACAAAAAACAACCCCTTTTGGAGTTGTTTTTTGTTGTCTATTCGTTATAACCCGTCAAGAGCACGACCCTCTTCGAGGTGTCCGAATAACAGGTCGAAAGGAGTAAGAGCCTGTCAGTCTTAACATCTCTCGTATACCTGCCGCGCTCTTTGAAAAATTTCAAGACCGCTTCTGGCTTATTCGCATAAGTATCTACGTCATATATCTCTTGCGTATTATTATCAATAATAGCGTAAGATAATACTTCTAAGTCATAGACATCATTTTCAAGATAATATTTGCCCTTCGTATGACTATCGAAAAATGTCTTATTGTTAAACATATTCAAATAGCCAAACATCGAATGACCACTCATGTTGTGACCATAAGCAACGACATATTTATCTTTAGCTAGCTTATTGCGATAATCTGCAAAAATGCTGCCAGCCAACGATGATTCTTTTTTAAAGTTATGATTCAAATAGAAGGTATTGTTACTAGTCTGTGTTACAGGGTAATCAATATCTGTATTGTCGATTTTAATCCATGCTACAACATCCGGATTTGTTTCCTTCAATTTTTTCACACGGTCAAAATCGTCCGCGTCGGCAATTATTTTAGCCGCTTCCTCAATCTCTTTTCCGCTTTCAATTACGGAAAATGAGTCAAATATGGCATATATTCCAATGATCGCTATTACGGCAAATAGAAGTATAAACAAAACACTCAAACAACTATTGAAGACGTTTAAAACATCAACAACTTTTATCTTAGATCGCATGAGTACGAAATACCCCAATCACTTTGCCTTTTATATTATCTTTGAAAATACCGCCATACGAACGCGAATCTCCAAATTCTTCACGATTGTCTCCCAGTATAAAGAATTGATCTTTGCTGAGTTTATAAGGGTACGAAAAATCAATCTTTTCCGGGAAAGCATTCGTTCCATATGAAGTTACATCCTCTACACCGCCGTTAACCGCGATGTTCTTTTTTTCGTCAACATCTACGACATCGTTATTTTGAGCGACTATACGCCCAACATGATCTACGCCATTTACGGAGTAAATTACTACGTCGCCAATGCCATAGTTGTCATCCAGTCTATAAATTAACGATAAATCACCATCCGATATTCTCGGGTGCATGATGTTACCATCTACGCGCTCAAAACCAAATAATCTAAAGAGCAATATATACATTACTAGCGTGAATAGAGCAATTTTTATCAAAATTGATATGATTACTCTACCCACCCCAGCTTCAATCTTTAAAGATTTTTTGTTTTTAAGGTCATCCATGAATTATTTTCTTGCAGACTTAGCATAGAATACTACAGCACCAGTAGCTACGAATGCTAACAAGATGTATGGCAATACGTTGAGAACTACACCAGTACCAACTGGGCTAGATTTCTTGTTTACATATGCAAACGTATTGTTTGCTACATCGGACGAAATAGTACGCTGGCCAGTAGATTTAGTGCTGCTCAAGCTGCCATTAATATAGGTCTGATAATCGTTATCTTCCTCAGTAATCGTGAAAGTAGTACCAGCATCTATCTGTTCAGTACCATTAGTTGCCTGACCAATTGTAACGGTTTCTCCGTGCTTTAAGGACACAGAACAGTCGGTTTGTGCAGCACAAGTGCTACCACGACCAGTCGTAACATTTGTTATACGATAGTTAGTTCCACTAGTACCATTAACATTCACCGTAAAGTTGAAAGAAGCGTTCGTATCGCCACCTTTACCAGCAACGGTCTTCGTAAGCACAATATGGCTTGGAGATGCGCCCTGGTCATAAGCAAACAATAAATCAGAAACCTTATTACCGCCGCTGTCTTTAATGTATGTCAAATGAGCAATATCGCCAGTAATATTATCATTTCCATCAACCGTATGTTCTACCGCAAAATAAAGATCAAAATATTCAGATCCTAGCGTACTATAGTTATTGATACCAGAAGTAGTAACTCTTACGACGGATTCTTTTGGCGTAGAGTCGTTAAAGTATAAATTACTAAGGTTTATAGTCTGACAAGCCCCGTCACCAGTTAACGAGAAACTGGTAATATTTCCGTTCATATTCGAATCTTGTCTTGTAAATGTATACTGCGCTGAATCCGTGCTGGTAGCTGGCGTGATATCCTGGCAAAGCTGAATCGATTCCGGATCGGTTACATAGACAGTATCAGCATAAGCTGCACCTTGTAGACCGACGACGCCTGCAATTGACGCTACAAAGGTCAACCCCGTTAATATTATTCCTTTTTTCATTTTATATTTTCCTTTCGTTTATTATTTTTTAACTAAATTAAATATTGTTATTTTTTCAACGTCTATCTCTATATCGCCTCCTCCTTCGGATATAAATTACGAACGCTGAAAAAATCATAGTAATTATTGCGAACGGCACAGGAGAAAGATTGACTTTAACGCCGGTACTAATCTGTCCGCTCCTCTTATTTTTAATGTTGACGTACTGCGCAGTATTAGGCGCGATATATCCAACATGATTAACCGTATCGTATCCTGTCGTAGAACTATACGAAACCTCATAGTCGCCAGATGTGGAAGGATCTTCTATAACCGAATACTGACAATTCGAATCAATATTATTAAACGTATAGCTTTGCCCCGACATGAGCGAAACGGTCTGAGTCTCATTCCAACAATAGAATGTTACATTTATATCGAAATATTTATTTGTGTCACCAAGGTTTCCAGCAACAGAGTTTGTCACTGTTAATGTGCCTAACTCTTCACTTTGAGCAATTACTTTGTTTGTAATAGTAGTAAACGTCGGATCAGTAGAACTAGTTTCATAATTCGTCTGCTCATAATTTTGAATACTTTCCTCGGTCCATGTATAGTTTATTTCTTCGCCGCTGTTATATATCGGCAAATCTGTAACATAGTTATACCAATCGTTCTCCTCGTTCAATACTACTGGGTTATCATAATTACAGACACCATCCGCACACAAATAAACAAGAATGCTAGTAGGCCTCAATCTTAAAGCATCACTGTCGTCATCCCAAACTTTACGTACAGATCGCCAGGTTGTATCCGTTGCATGCGAGTTTGTTACAGTAATGTGCCCATAGCCATCATCACTATATGACACCGTATAGCCATCTGGCACTACATCCTCCTCGACGGAATACGTATAAGCTGCTCCCTCGCTATCAGTAGAAGGTAAACCATAGAATGTATAGCACCAGTTATCACTCTCAAAAAGATCAGCAGATAATAACTCACCCAAGTCATCGTAAACAGTTTGTCCATCTCTCAATAAATTAACCGTCACATAATCAGGCCTTAAGTAATCTTGATTAGAATTATCGTCCCATTCTTTACATACTTCGATGTTTATTTCTTCGCTCGTATATGTATTATTAATGATTACCGAATCGCCATCGTTATATATTACTTCCACTAACACACCACCATCATCTTCGAGCGAGACATTGACGTAAACATAGTGTGATAAATCATCATAAGTGACGCCAAATAAATAAGTATCATTCTCTACTATGTTATAGGTATAACTTCCTACCATATCATCCGTAAATGTTATGCCCTCAAAGAAGAAATTATATGAATTACCGTTCGTCGGTTCAATTTCTACCGTATTTGACTCTGGCATCGGAGCTCCTTCCGTTTCAGCTTCAAGTGTAAATCTAAATAGATCACCCGGCATAAACTCGCGTCCTGTAAGATTTTTAACACCACTTATTATTGCTACCGCAGAACTGCCTCCGTCGCTATGATCATTCCAGAAAAAGTCAGAACCCGGCATCTCCGATATACGCCCATGAATCACGTAATCATCATCAACAGTTTTCGGAAATGCACTTTCGCCTTCGTCTTCAGCCGCTTCAACGCGCGACAAATACCACCCATTTGGAATATTAATTTCCTGAGCCGTATACTGTACACCAACTTCCAAACCTTCAATTTCTACACAGCTATCTCCAAGCAATTGAAAATTAGCTACTCCATTTTCAAAAACTATCTCCTCTTCTCTTTCATCTTCCCACCAAGCTTGGAATCTTCCCGATGCACCAGCTACGGTAACTTTAAAATCAAACATTTGATCGCCCGAACCTTCACCGTCACCTCCGCCGATGGCACCGCCCCCTACAATATATTTACAAATAAAAAGCGTGCCAGCATGTGAAACATCGTAAATATTATCAAGCGTCATAGACAGCTCGGCTTCATCCTCACCATCTCCTTCGTCTTCAACAGTCGTCGAAAAACAATAGTTAATAGTTTCATTTTCAGTATCATTAAAATGGAATTTTGCCTTATGCCCGTAGCCAGATACGCCAGCATACCGTTCGGTAACACAATATTGAACATCCTTTTCGAGCACAATCGAATAATTACTAGTATATGTCCCCGCCTGCGACCCAACATTTGCCGTTGAGATTGGTATAACTAACCTTGGAAATTCTTCACCGTTTTCATCCGAAAACGTTAATTGCATATCGGGGTTAAATGTTCCATTAAAATTTTCTGGAATTATAAAATTCTTTTGAATATTTAGAGTAACCGTTTCTTTTCGTTCACAGTTATTTCTCACTTCTACATTGATGTCATCGTCTGTCTTATATTGATATGAAAATTGACTTAATCTCGTTTCATAGTGTGGCGGCAGCTCATCATTCTCTCCAATAATGCCTTCGCCAACCTCATCGCCATTCACGGTTGCATAAAAATCAGCCGTACAAAACACATCTTCATCCAATTGAGCTTCAGCGATATTTTCTGTAACAGTAGCTAATATATTCGTAGGTATATTTTTAAATGTATATCCTTCGTCGCCCTTTAGAGAAATATTTAATTTACCATTTTCATCGGTAGTTACGGTAGTATTGCTCCCATTCGGCCTCGTAGCACTAATGGTCTGGTTTGAATATGGCATATACTCATCACCATCCATAAATTCAATCGTAAAATTAAAATCTACCCCCTCCCCCTCATTACCAGTCAACTTCTTCGTCACAGTAATATCATAAACACCGTTATCCGCAAAAGATCCGCGAACAACGGCCGAAGCACCAAAAATAATCAACGCCACAGCCAAGAACAAAACTGCGCGTAGAGACTTATTCGCTCTAGTAAGCCTACGCCTCATCCCACCCCTTAAGCGTTTGCTTTAGCGTATTTGTTTTTGTTTCGAAGAAAACACCTTGTCTTCCCCGAGTGAGTTGATTCACCTGATACCTCCATCAGAATATGAAAATTTATATCAACTCACACATTCCACTTACGTCTATAATATACATATTTTCGAAATAAATCAATATTATTTACATCCCGTTTATGCTAAAATAATAAGTAATTATGCAACCAAATAACATGCAAGCTCAACCTGCCATAGGCCCAATGCAGGCAAATATGGCAACGCCTCAACCGGCGCCAATGAATTATCAAACAACACCCATTCCTCCTGCCCCTAAGAAACAATCTAATCTCGGTATAGTCTTGGCAATCATTTTTGGAGTTCTAGCTCTCGGCCTTATTATTTTCATTATTGTCGACAAGCTAGTCTTAAGTAAAACCGACAAACCAGTCGAGAAAGAAGCTACTTCTGCTCCGCTATCAGTTCGATTATCTGAAATTGAAATACCAGACGGATCTGCGGCAGACGTACTAAAAAACACACTGGCTGGCCGCACCTTTACCGTAAACTCAGAGTTTGAAGAATACATCACTTTTACAAGCGATAGTAAATATACCTACTCCTACTTCCGTGAACCGTCTGCCGATAGAGAAAAACTTCAAGCCAGCACACAGTCTGGCACTTATACCGTCAACGACAAGGCTATTACTTTAGATAATGAAGAAACCTTTCAAATTACAGGCGATTATCTAGTCAAAACAAGTGAAAAAATAAGCAAAAATAACACCGCAGTTTATTTTGACGCACTACAACTAGACACGGTTTTACCTAATATCTCCACTGCTTTCAGTACTTACCTAAATACCAGCAAAGACACAAGTGCGCCAAATTTCGAAAAAGTACGCATTGATCGCTATTATTGCCGCGCCGACTACAGCAATAAAAAAATGACCAATGCCGATAGCTATCTCTGCGATACGACCTATAGCTACCTCTTTGATAAAACAAAAATCGAAACTAAATTTAATGCCGCAAAGGTCAAAAGTTTCCCTGCATATTGCGCTATTAAAAACAGCCCTTACCTAAGCTATACCAAAGACGGCGGTTCTTGCCAAAACGACTTCACAATCTCAACCTGGAATTTCGTTATCGTGCGTGTCACAGATAATATTAGCTATCGCGTCATGGGCGCTTTCCGTACGCTCGACGGTTCCACTGAAATACTCCCTCGTTTCTAACTATTGCAAAATCCACAATTTGTGGCATAATAATATATATGAAACTGTCACGTTATAAACATGATTCACCATTTTCATACGCATTCGGTGCCACTTTAACTTATGAACTGACTCAAACTCACCCACAGTTAATTCAGCGTGTATTTTTACGCCCAAACATCAAGCATGGCGCTGATCTTGAACAAATACTCACATTATTAAATCGTCTATCAATACAAATAATAGAATCCACAAAAGCCTTTAATATTCTTGGCGCTAAAGACAATTGTCTTCTAATAACCGAATTCAAAAAAGCTCAAACCGAGCTAAGTTGGACCCCGGAAGCACCACATATCGTACTCGTAAATCCGTCCGATGCTGGAAATCTCGGCACGATTATACGCACGGCGGCCGCTTTCGGTTATCAAGACCTAGCCATCATTACACCCGCCGTTGATGCTTTCGATCCTAAAACCGTTCGCGCCTCTATGGGTTCTATCTTTCATATTAATATCGAAACCTTTGATAGTTTCGAGAAATATTTAACAAAATATGGTCACCTCAAAGAAGAGCCAAACATTATGCGCGCTTTGTATTCTTTTATGCTTAATCCTAACGCACAAACACTTACCGAAGTTTGCCCCCAAAATACCTACTATGCCCTTATTTTTGGCAACGAAGCGTCCGGTCTACCAAAAGATTTTGCCACCAAAACGCAACCAATCTACATCCAACAATCTTCAGCGGTTGATAGTCTTAACCTATCAGTTGCCGCCAGTATCGCAATGTTTGATTTTCGCGAAAAACTACAAAAAATCTCCCCTTAGGGAGATTTTATAATTACTCTTCTTCTTTTGCCTCTGGGCTCTCAGAAGCTGACTCTTCGTTACTCTTCTCGGTCTCTAATTCTATCTTTTCAATTATTTTTCCTTCGTCACGTAATTTTTGAATATCGTTATCTACTTTAGAAAAACGAATCGAAATTGTTTCATAGCTAACTTTATTTTTATCTTTAGCAACCAAACGCACGTAGTAATAGCCATCTCCATTCTTCGAAACAAAACGCTCTGACACGTCACCTTTGTTCTTTAGTTTCATTGCGACTTCTGCTCGACCATTATCAAGGTTAGATACTTCTACGGCATTACCTACAGGCTCATAACTTACTAAATCGTTATTCTTTAAAGCATTTGCTGCTTTCGCGAAATCATTTTTATTTGCCGCCAAAGCTTCTTCAACCTCATTTACTGCTTTTTTAGCCGCTTCATCGGTTTCAATAGATAGTTTTCGCTTCGCTAAAGACATCATAATCATGCGACGATATTCCGACATGCTTAAACCAAGATTATCTCGTACAATACCTTCGAACGCCTCATCGCTACGTTTTTCACCATCAATACTTTTATGACTATCAATTACCTCGTCTATTTCGCTAGCCGAAACCGTCAATTTAAGCTTGTCTAATTCATCCAAGACATAGCTATATGTTTCAGCATTATTAAGAGCTTGACGCTTATAGAACGCTTTCATATTTGCTGTCGTTTCATCATTCTCGTCTAATTTACCCTGTTGACGCTCGATAGATGTAATACTGCTACGATATAGCATCAAGTAATCGCTATATAATACTTTGCGACCATCTACCTCAGCTACCGGCAATCCTAACACCTTCGTAAAACGATACATTACTTCACCGGTATTTTGAGCTTTATAAAGCTGATACCAACCTATGCCAATAAAAGTTGCTAAAGCGACGATGATAATAGCAATCGTAGAAATTACAATACGGTGTTTTGCATGCTGAAAAGGATATTTAAACTTCTTCCCTTTCGTCAAAATCTCGTCACGACTTTCCTCAAGGTTTTGTTGCGTGATATTTATATTCTTTTTCTTCGCGCGACGCGCTTTAATATTTTCTACAATCTTTTTCATAACTATTCTTGTGGTTGCGCATCGTGACGCGCATTCTCTATTTCATTATACACTGTTTCAGGATGACTCACCATGCTAAGCACCAGATCACCTGCACTTGTTTGGATTAAAATTGTTCCATAATCAAACATCGATCCAAACATACCTGGAACTCCAAACGAGGCGCTTTGCACATTCTCTAAACTCAAATCAACTACCGTTTTCTTAAAAAGACCTTTCTGTCTCGTTTGACGTAAGCGTTGATTAGTCACAATATAAAAGCTAAAATACCACAACAAATAACTATACCCTACCCCAAGTAGACCCACTATCACAAAACCCATCCAAACAAAAATCATACTTTGATTATCTGGCCATATTAGCATTGGCACAAAACCAATAAGCGTCATGAATATAAGAAAAAAGAAGCCCTTTATGGAAGTTAGGATATGACGCCTGAAAACGAAGATTACCTCTTCATTCGCACGTTGGCCTTCAAACGTATTTGCCATACCTCTATTCTACCATAAGCGGCTTCCGCCGTCTCTGTTTCTTCTCTTGGTAGCCCAGGAGCGAGTCGAACGCACAACCTTCTCCTTAGGACGGAGCTGCTCTATCCATTGAGCTACTGGGCCACGTATGCTTATTTTACCACAAAAAAGCGCACCCCTAAAGTAGTGCGCCTCTGTTGTTATCTTAGCGGGTAAATTTCTCACTAAGAGTATGATACATTTGAATTTCTTCTGGCTTAAACCAATACGAAACTTCAGCTTCAGCTTCTTCTGGATTTCCGGAAGCGTGAATCAAGTTTGGCACAGCCTCGTCGTGCGCATCAGCATAGCCGAAGGAAATATGCGCGTAATCACCACGAATCGTACCCATGTCGGCTGCCATCGGTTCAGTTGAACCAACCATCTTGCGTACAAGCGGTACAGCCTCTACGCCTTCAAGCACCATCGCAATCACTGGACCGGAAGTCATAAACTTCAAAGTAATATCAAAGGTCTTTTGGCCACGACGGGAAATCATCTTTGAGATCCCTTCATAGTGCTGGTAATAATGATCTTTATCAGGATTTACCATCTTTGCGCCAACAATTTTCAAGCCAACGCGCTCAAAGCGGCTCAAAATTTCGCCAACTATACCACGTTGTACTGCGTCTGGCTTAAATACTATCAAAGTCCTCTGTACTAAACCGTTCGGGTTATTTTCTTTCGAAAATCCTACATTAGCTGCAGTTACTTTTGATTCTGATGCTACCTTTGCGGTCGCTTTGCCAATTTTCTTTTTGGCATCTTTCTTTTCTGCCATGTTTTTCTCCCTTTTCGCTATTATACAACAAAAGAAGCTCCAGGGGGAGCTTCTCTGTTAAAATCCTACTTTCAATGATTATCGTTGCATACTATGTCGCCGCCCTCTAGGCGCATAAACACAGCAACATCGCGTACGCCAGCACCTTTCACTATTTTAGCCCCATCACCACAAGAAGCATAGCTATAACCAGTAAAACCATAAAGGCCATCGTCCGTTTTTGGGATAGTTTCGCTGACATCTAGGCCGCCCTCAGCTATCGACTCCGCATCGCCACCGTAGCTCACATAATACGAGCCACCAAGCGGATCACTAAACTCGGCACCACAAGAAGAGAAAGTCACATTAGGGGATTTAACGGTCGTCGGAGCAGCCGTAGCACCGCTACAAGTCCTATCGATATAACGCGTAACAAAGCCTGAAAGGGTATCTGCAGTAGTCGGGTTAGTACCACTACGAAATGGTGTTTTACCGTTATTGTTTGCTTGATAGTTATTAATCGCGGTAATAACACGAGCCAAATCGTCTTCGCGCTGAGTATTACGCTCGCTGACCTTGTTCTTCTCCGAAGGATTAATAACCTTATCCGATTCCTCCTTTACCGATTCCGTTTCCTTTTCGCATTCACATTTAGCCGTTTCGCACTTATTATTCATCGACATCACTAGCGCAATTGTTAATCCAATAATCGCAATTGTTTCTATCACGATAATTACAATTAATAGTTTATTGGTCGTCTTTTTCTCCGGCGGTGTTGCTGCCATATTTTGCGACGCTTCTGGCGTGGATTGAGCCATTTGTGCTTGACTACTTTGCTGAGTAAATGATGCGCCTATTGTTTCATTTTGCATTTTGCCCTCCTTTTACTTACTTTCTACATCACTATGAAACTTTTCGTGAATATCTTTTAAATGCGGGTCCGTCACGTGTGTATAAATTTGCGTTGTCGAAATATTGGAATGACCCAGTAATGATTGCACCGAACGCAAATCTGCACCATTCATTAATAAATCCGTCGCAAACGAGTGCCTTAGTGTGTGAGGTGTTACGTGCTTCGTTATCCCGGCCGCCCGCACGTATTTATTAATTATTCGCTCAATACTACGTGGAGATAGACGCCTATAATCACCAGAAGTTCCAGCTGACGGCTGATTTCGAGAATTATTCAAGAACAAAGCCGGCAAAGAGTCCTTCCGCTCATCTAAATAATCGCGCACCGCATCGGCTGCCGACTGAGACACGAAAACCGGACGATCTTTCTGCCCTTTTCCGCGCACCATAAACTCTCGTCTCTGTAAATTTACATGGTCACGATTTAAGTTCGTCAATTCCGATACGCGTAAACCAGTAGAAAACAGTAGCTCAAAAATCGCCCTGTCCCGCAAACCATCTTCCGTATCGAGTGGAATTTCTGCTAAAATTCGATCGATTTCATCAACATGCAAAAATGTAACTTGAGCCCTATGGGTCCGTGGCAATTCAACCAACACAGGATCTAAAGACTTAATATTTCTTTTCGCTAAATATTTCAGAAAACCACGCAAGGCAATTAAATGATAGTTCTGCGTCATTACCGACAAGCCCTTCCCTCTCTCAGTCTGGTAACGATTAAGCCAAAGGCGATACTTTCGCAGCCATTCTGGAGTTAAATCAGCGGGCTTCAAATCTTCCTCCGGATTCGACTCTTGACTAAATTCAACCACGCGCGCCAAATATAGCTCATAATTTCGCGTCGTATAACGACTACGTCCGCTTTCGACTTCTAATGATTCCAAAAACTCATTAATTAAATCAGCGACATACATCAAATTGTTACCAAGCTAAGAATTTGCGTTTGCAGGAAAAAGATAACTAAAAATCCAAGTATTAAGAATGGTCCAAACGGTATTGCTGTCTTTGTACTTTTCTTTTTTAAAAGTAGCGGGAACGAGACGATACTACCAATAATGTTTGCCATAAACAGCGCAAACATTGCTAGCCAAAAATCGCCCAGCATTAACGCTAATGGAACACATAATATCCAATCTCCACCCCCGACCCAACTCTCTTTGCTAACTTTGTACATTAAATAGTAGAAGCCGGGCAAAATTACAAGCGCACCAGCTATATTTAGCCAATCAACGTTTTGCCCCATCCCATAAGCCATTACTACATTGACTGAAAGGAAAAACCCGGCCACTATTCCAGCCGCTATCATTAATCCTACCGGCAACTCTTTCCATTTCATATCATATATAAACAAAATCAAAAAGATTGTCGCATTAATCAAAAACAACACGAATTTCAAGACTTCGGCAAATTCCATTCCTAAAAGCGCTTTTTGATTTGGCCAGCATAAATAACTAATGACAAATAAAGCTCCAAGCCCAACTTCAGCTAAAAATTCAGACCAGCCAATCGGTTTACGACATTTTCTGCATTTACCGCCTAGCATCAACCAGCTAACTATTGGTATATTATCGTACCACTTTAAGCGGTACTTGCAGTTCATACAGTGAGACCATTTAGTTTTATCTTTTTTATGAATGCGCCAAGCCTGACAGCACGCAAATGATCCTAGCGCGGCCCCAATAATAAATAATGCTATAATTATGCCTACGCTTTCCATATCTATTATATTATCACAAAAAAGGAGCCCTTTCGGGCTCCTCTTGAATATCTATTAGATATTAGTGGTTATCGTTACAAGCAACGGCACCACCTTCTAGGCGCATGAAGACAGCTACGTCGCGATCACCAGTACCTCTGACAACCCTAGCCTCTTCGCCACAGGAAGCGTAGCTATAGCCAGTGAAGCCATAAACACCAGTACTAGTATCTGGAATATCGCTATCAATATCCATACCATCGGCAGGCGCAGTCTCACCGTCGCCACCATAACCGATATAGTATGGGTTACCTTGTGGATCGCTGAATTCAGCGCCACACGAATCAAACGTAATACCACTTTGTACACCTTGTGGTGCATTTGCGCGGTTTTGACAAGTTCTATCAATATAACGTGTTACGAAACTCTCTAACCTATCCGCGTTTCCAGTTCCGCCTTGGAATGGTGTTTTACCACTGTTATTTGCTTGGAAGTTATTGACGCCTGTCAAAATACGGGCCAAGTCATCCTCGCGTTGTGTATTGCGCTGAGAACGCTGCAAAGCAGGAAGCGCAATGAAGACCATCAAGAAGATAAGACCTGCAATTGCAAGCACCAAGACTACCTCGATGATCGTAAAGCCTTTTTTATTATTTTTTGTCATTTTATGCTCCTTTTTTATTTTTGCACCAGCAATCGCCCTTTGGCCACCGGGATACCCACCCAGTATTGCCGAGTGCAAAATTGCATCTAACCTCACTATACATAATTCTTATGCTAAAATCAAGATTTTTTTACGATAACATATTTTTTATGTTTCTCTACCCAATGGAGTTCACCAAAGAGTAAATCGGGAACAAAACACCACCTACCAAGAGACCAGCCACAATCGCCAACATAATCATCATTAACGGCTCAATCATTGCCGAAATTGTTGCAATTTTTTCATCAAGTTCATCTTCGAAAACCTGAGCTGCCTTACCGAGCATTTCGTCCATCTTACCAGATTGCTCACCAATTGCTGCCATCTGGTAGACTAATGGCTCAATATAATCTTGACCTTTCAATGCTTCCGACAGTGGACGACCAGATTGCACTTTTACCGCAGCGGCTTCAATTTTATCCTGAACTACCACATTAGCTGTTGCTTCACCAGCAATATGCATCGTATCTAGCACCGACACACCAGTCGACAATAGAATTTGCGAAATACGCGCAAAACGTGACATGTACAAAGTTCTAAGTAAGCCGTTAAACAATGGCACGTTCAGTTTAAATGTCGCCAAAGCCCTATCACCCTGCTCTGTTTTGAAATACTGGAAGAAGAACCCGACAATAACCACAATAACGATAATACATACCCACCAGAAATTGATTAAGAAATCTTTAATCCCCACCATGATAACGGTCAAGATCGGCAACTTCTCGCCAAGGTCGTTATAAAGCGATTCCACATGCGGGACGACCTCGAGCATCATATAGATAAAGACTACTATAATAACGAATAAAGTAATCAAAGGCATCGTCATCGCGCTTTTGATCTTGCTCATCATCTTCTGGTCTTTTTCCTCTTGCTCCGCAATACGTCGTAAACTCTTATCGAGCGTACCCGAAGTTTCACCGGCTTTAATCAAGGATAGATAGACTCTGCTAAACACATCTGGATGTTTCGAAAAACCCGAACTCAAAGCATGACCTGCCTCAACGTCGGAAAGAATCTCTTCAATGATTGCCTTCATTGACTTATTACTTGTCTGGTCTATCACAGTACGAAGCGCCTGTGCGATTGGCAAACCTGCACCTACAAGCGTAGCAAACTGACGAGTAAAGTTAATGCGATCTTTCGCCGTAACTTTATTCATTTTATCGGCAAGACCGCCACCTTCTTCTTTTAGTACCTCTGGGACATAGCCACGGTCCACCAAAAGTTTACCGGCGACACGTTCAGTCTCGGCCTGAATTGTACCTTTAATAATCTTACCAGTACTCTGCTCTTTCGCTTTGTAGGTAAAACGTTTCATCCTCTAGCTAACCTTTCAAATTCTTGCAAATCTACTGCGAACTCACGCGCATTGTCGTAAGTTACTACACCAGTTTGGATCAATTTAACCAAAGTGCGGTCCATTGTCTGCATGCCTTGATCAGCACCAGTCTGAATAATCGTATCAAGCTGATGCGTCTTACCTTCACGAATCACCGAACGCACAGCTGGGTTTGCAATCATAATTTCTGCTGCTACTACACGGCCGCCACCGATTGCTGGAACAAGACGTTGTGCACAAATTGCTTGAAGAATATTAGATAGCTGCGAACGCACCTGTGGCTGCTGATGTGGTGGAAAGACGTCAATCATACGGTCAATACTCTGAGAAGCGGAGTTCGTGTGAAGTGTCGCAAACACTAAGTGACCAGTTTCCGCAATCGTAATAGCAGCCGAAATTGTCTCAAGGTCGCGCATCTCACCAATAAGCACCACATCCGGGTCTTCACGGAGTGCCGAACGAAGTGCCGCCGAGAAGGAGTAAGTATCATAGTGAACTTCACGCTGTACTACTACGGAACGTAAAGATTTGTGCGTAAACTCAATTGGATCCTCAATTGTAATAATATGGACAGATTTTTCACGGTTAATCTTATCTACTAAAGCGGCAAGTGTCGTAGATTTACCAGAACCGGTTGGGCCAGTAACTAGCACCAAACCACGTGGAAAATCGGCAAAACTTGATACCACCGACGGCATACCAAGTTCATTGATTGATTGGATCTCATTAGGAATTAAACGGAAAGCACCCGCAAGATTACCTTTCTCATGAAAAGCGTTCACGCGGAAGCGTCCTAAATCGCCAAAGGAGAACGAATAGTCGAACTCTTTATCTTTAATCAAAATCTGTTTCTGATCTTCCTCTAGCGTCGAGAAGACCAAGCGCTCGACGGTCGGCTCATCTAAGTTTCCGTAACCAGAAACTGGTTGTAAAGCACCATCAATACGCAGAATTGGCGGTAAACCTACCTGTAAATGCAAGTCGCTCGCCTTTGTCCTCACGCACTCTTCCAATAAACTCTCAATACGAACCTCTGCATTCGTAATAGTCTGTACAGACATCGAAGCAGTATTCGCGGCAGCTGGAGGAGTTGCCGGGACGGAATTATTCACCTGCCCACTTTGTTCCATAACACTATTGTACTTATGTTTATTGCAAAAATCAAACTTATTTTAGATTTTTATAACCCTAAATCAGTACCGCCCCACTCAATTACCGTAAAGCCTTTCCTTTCAACCGGAGAAAGTTTTTGTTCTTTTAAGGTCTTTGGTGCCTCTAGTTTTTTCGCCACCATCATAATACGAATCGTCGTATCCGGCTTCGGCGTCACTTCAAGAGGCATATCTTTTTCAATCTCCGCCGTAGTCGCAAAGCGTACATAGTTATATTCGTTCTTATTCATCTTTGGCAACCAATAAACAATAAACTCTTCCGCCTCCCGCTCGTTTAATCCTAAAATTGCCAATTTTTCTTCCAAGAACTCCGCAACCTCATCGCCTTTAACGACAAATCCCTCATCCGTCTCTTTGTAGGACCCTTTTCCTTCCCAATAGAGACCATAATACTCGCGCCCATCCATACCGACCAAAGTACCGCCCGGTTTTGCTGTTACTTTCCAGCCGTCGTTATATTTCGGGTAGACAGACGTTAACTTCTCTGGATCACCTAATCTGACCGACACTTCAGTTGTTTTCTCTGGGTACAGATAAATCATCGGCTTATACGCGGGC
The DNA here is from genome assembly GCA_946537195.1 of uncultured Candidatus Saccharibacteria bacterium. Classification (GTDB taxonomy): domain Bacteria; phylum Patescibacteriota; class Saccharimonadia; order Saccharimonadales; family Saccharimonadaceae; genus UBA2834. Next base: position 34,692 of record CAMNFE010000002.1, read on the forward strand.
ATAGAAAAGAATACCTTATATTTCACACCATCTTTTTCACAATACATTTCATTAATTTTAAGCGTATCACTTGGCCAGCCACTAAAAGAATCGTATCCTTGCGTTCGGCATTGAAGATCTGCCATCTCTTCTAAGTCTTGCTGTGGTTGTTCACCCATCTCAATCTCATTAATAAGTTGGGGAATACCACCAGGATATTTAACAAAAAAGACTACTACAGCCGCAATTAGTGCTACTAGCAGAACTGCGCCACCACCAATAATCCACATCTTAGTCTTTTTACTTAGTTTTTTCTTATTCTTCGCATCTTTATTCTCGCTCATGCTTTCATTCTACCAAACCATCAAAAAACCCGCATCGCTACGGGCTTTTCTCTATTTCAAATATTCATGCAACTTCTTTGTTTCTTTATTCTTGCGAAGTTTTGTTAGGGCTTTCGCCTCAATTTGGCGAATGCGCTCGCGCGTTACTGAAAATTCTGCACCTACCTCCTCAAGTGTATGGCTCTTGCCGCCACCAATACCAAAACGCATCTTAATAATTTTTTGTTCACGATCAGTTAAGGTCTGCAAAATTGAAGCAATTTGCTCTTTCAACAACTGAGTTGCTGCTGAATCCTCTGGCGAAATACGCTCTTCGTCTTCGATAAAATCACCAAGCGAAGAATCGTCATCCTCGCCATCGCGTCCAACCGAAGCGTCCAGAGAGGCAATATCCTGTTTGATCTTCATCACGTATTCAATTTTCTCTGGTTCCATGCCCATCGCTTTAGCAATTTCTTCAGTCGACGGCTCACGATTAAGCTCTTGCGTTAAACGACGTTGCGTACGCAAAACCTTATTAATCGTCTCAACCATATGGACCGGAATACGAATCGTACGTGCCTGATCGGCAATCGCACGCGTAATAGCCTGGCGAATCCACCAGGTTGCATAGGTAGAAAATTTAAAACCTTTATCCGGATCAAATTTCTCTACCGCACGCAAAAGGCCGGTATTACCTTCCTGAATCAAATCTAGAAAATCCAAGCCACGACCAGAGTAGCGTTTTGCAATTGATACCACGAGACGCATATTTGACTCCGCCATTTTATCTTTGGCTTTTTTCTTCTCTTTTTCAGTGCCATTTACAATCTTTTGCGCCAGTTCAAACTCTTCTTCGGCCGTCAAAAGCGGAATCTTACCAATTTCACGTAAGTACAACTTAACCGAATCATCTGCTACTTCATCATAGGTCGTCGACTCGAGGTCGATATTGAGATCTTCCTCGTTCTCTTCGTCCATATCATCAAGCGTTGGCTCTTCATCTTCATTCAAGCGCAAATCTTTTTCGTCTTCGTCCATGTCCTTCCTCTTTTTATTAGCACACAAAAGCCCCGTGCTTTTGCAACTTTTTTGTGTTTAGAAGTTTTTGTATATCTTTGATCAATCTTATACTTCTCCTGGATGGACTACTAACAAAATTAGTCCGCTTGTCCAGCTGATTTGTATATTTTTATAGCACAGTTCTATTTCTGACGCAACTTTTTACTCAAATCCCGCATCAATTTCTCTACTAATTCATCATCCCCCGCCGCTTCCGCTTGCCGAATCTGCTCTTCCAGGCTTTTCCTTTCTGCATCCAGACGCTCAACTTCAGCCTTTTTCATTAAATCATCTGCTTCACGCTGCAAATCCGCTTTTTCCCATTTGCCATATCGCTCATCAAAGATAAAACTCAGCTCGTCTTCGTCGTACTTCCGAATTTCAAAATCACCCAAATCCACCTTTCCGGATTGCGCCAAAGCCGCCAAATTCTTCTCAACTCGGCTTTCAACTGTTGTATTTTTAACAACATTATTCTTTTTTAGTCGTTTCTTCTCTGTTTTAGCGACCTTTTTAGCCCTAAACGCCTCCAGCGAAATGCCCAATCGCTCTGCTACGATTCGCTCATATTTCTCACGCAAAACCGTATCCGCTGGATCAATTTGTTCTATCAAACGCTTCGCCTCGGTAGCATATTCTTGAAAGCCTTTTTCGGTTTTCAGGTTATACTTTGCTACGTATTTTTCGAGTAGCCATTCTAATGCTGGTCGATAGTTCTGCACCGCATCTTCCCACAACTTTGCATCTTTCTGGATCAATTCGTCCGCATCTTTACAGCCATGATAGTCATCAATCACCGATAAATAAATTCCAAATTTTGAAGCCATCGAAATTGCACGTTCCGCCGCTCTTACGCCCGCCTCATCGCCGTCGTAGGCTAAACGTATGTCTTTCGTTAATCTGGCAAAACTCTTTAGGTGCATCTCCGTCATTGCCGTACCCGCCGTCGCAACAGCCTGGCAAACTCCCGCTTGATGCGAAGAAATCACATCCATATTCCCCTCAACTACCACTACGTAATCCGTTCGACGAATCGCATCTTTTGCCTGTGAAAGACCAAAAATATGGCGTCCTTTATTGTATAGAATCGTCTCTGGCGTATTCAGATATTTCGGCGAATTATCGTCTTGTTCAATTATCCTACCCGTAAAACCAATTACCGTACCTGAAACATCCATTAGCGGCACCGTCATGCGCCCCTTAAACAAATCACCGCCAAAACGATTCAAAAGACCAGCATCCTCCATCTCTTTATCGGTAAAGCCTCTTTTCTTCAAAAAGTCCACTAAAGCGTGCCCAGACTTTGGCGCATAACCAATTCGAAAATTCTCTACCGTCTTTTTATTCAGATTTCGCTTATAGAACACATATTGCATCACACTTTTATTCTTTGTTAAGCAAAACTGAAAATATTTTGTCGCTAGTTCCAAACATTCGCGCAATCTCTGCTTATGCGCTGCTTGTTTTCGATCATCCGCAGAATATCTTTTTAGCTCTACTCCTGCTTGTCGCGCCAACTTTTCAAGCGCTTCACGGAAGGTGCAGCCCTCCATTTCCATTACAAAAGTAAAGATATCGCCACCTTTATTACTTGAAAAATCATGCCAAATTCCTTTATCTGGCGAAACCATAAAACTCGGTGTTCGATCTGTTCCCCAAGGTGAATGCCCCTTAAAATTCCGGCCAGCACGTTTCAGCTCAATATATTGCCCAACAACATCTTCTACTGCCAACCTCGCCCGAATTTCCTCTTTCGCATCCTCCATACAATAAAATTATACCATTCATCTAACAGATATACGACCCCGTTACGACAGATGTCTCCGAACGGTCCAAAAGAATATTTTCGCTAATTCCGTTTATGTTATAATAACCTCATGGACAACAAATCTTATCTTGACCAAATCGCCGTGAAAGGCAAAAACGCTACTAATAATGAGCCGCTCCTTAGCCCATTGATGATTAAGCTCTTAATTGCTGGCGTAATTGCTTTAATCACTATCATTGTTGTCGGCGTTATGATTAGCAACACCAATGCTAAACTAACCCAATCTTACGAACGTCTCTATCTCCGTATTTCTCAGATGTGCGGCAACAAGGGTCCATACAAAAAATACGGTCGTTTCATTAGCTCTTCTACCCTCGCCAGCCACGCTCTCAGTCTCGAAACTACCCTCACTACCACCAATAAAACCCTCGAGGGCATGCTCAGTAAGCTCGATGTCGACAAAACCGATATTACCAAGGAGGTTAAAAGCGAAGAAACTAAAACCTTCAACAATTATATGACTCAGCTCGACAATGCTTCTATTAGTGGTCAAATGGACGCTTATTACTCTAGCCAAACCGCTAATCGTATTATGCAAATTGTTACCCTTGAAAAACAAATTCTCAAAAAGACCAAGAGCGAATCTCTGCCAGGCCTCTTAACTACTTCTATTAGCGATCTTGAGAGCCTCTATGAGGACTTCAAGAACTTCAACGATTCACTTGAATAGATCAACAAAAATATCTCCCTTCGGGGAGATATTTTTTATTCTGCATCAGGTGTAGATATTTCAAAACTATGTCTAATTAAATCTATCACTTCATCATCTGTTAGTTGACCGCTACAGATGATTTCAATGCCATTTCTGCCCAAAGCACGACTTTCCATTACGCTTTCATACTGTTCTTGCAAAGTCTTACTAAGCTTTCGGTCACAACGCGTCTCGATTCTTAGTGGACTAGTTCCAGTTTCTATCACGAGAAAAATCTTCTCGCCGCGCAAAAACAGACGCATTTCTCCATTTTTTTGCTCAGAAACACCATCTAATCCAGTTGCGTACTTTACGATATCATCTTCCGATACCATTTCAGCTCCTCAATACTTCCCCGAATATCATCTAATGCACGATGATTTTCTGGTTTTGCGAAACTACGATGCAAAGCATTTTCGAAGAAAATCTTCCACGCGCTTACATCTAGCATACGATAATGTAATTTTGCGTTCAGTTTTGGCCATTCTCTCTCTATAAATTTGCGATCCTGGTGAATCGAATTTCCAGCTAAATACACCGTATCGCCAAAGTTTTTCTTTATAAACTTTAGCAACTCTTTTTCAACCTTCTCTGGCGCCATACCATCAGCATTTTGCGCCATCAAAGCTTCGTAAGATTCACGGTTCTTTTCCCAGAACTCTCCCACCATGCGCTCGCGCATGAGCTTCTCGTCGCATTTTACGACCGCCGTATAGGTATCAAACTCCTTAAAATCCCAATCTGTCGCGATTGCCGCCACCTCGAGAATTCTGTCCTCTTCCGGCGACAATCCCGTCATTTCAAGATCGACCCACAACAGCGTTGCTTTTTCTGCAGATTTCGTCATCGATTATTTCTTAATATCGAGCTTCAAAGCCTTTACGACAAAGTAGATTACTAAGGCCAAGACCAAGAAGTTAATTAAATCATTGATAAATTCACCGTAGTGTAAAACTGCAACTTCGCCAGATGGAGTCGTACCCATCGTTACTGCAAGACCACGAACACCTTCCGCACTACCAAGTAAGAAGCCAAGTGGTGGCATGATAATGTTATTAATCAAAGAGTTAACCAGTGCGCTAGCGGCAGTACCAAGTACCAAACCTACAGCTAGACCGACTACGTTTTGCTCTTTAATGAAATCCATAAAGCCGCTACCGGCACCTTTTACCTTGCTTAGGCCAGCCTTTGCGACTTCTTTATGTTTTGCTTTAATATTAGCCATACTATTCCTCTGTTATTTTAATGTTACTATATCACACCTGTAAGATATTGACAAATTTGCAAAAGTATGCTAAAATTTAAATACGCAAAATATTGCGCTCATATTTTTTGCGTGCATTGAAGCATAAATAAAGTACATTAATAACTCAAGTCTTTTCTCGATCCAAGAAAGGGGGAATCGAAGTGGTTAAGAAAGCGCAGATTATTCGTCTGCCCGACATACAGAAAATTGGCAAAATGCCAACCGTGCTCAGCTATCTAATAGTCGAGCATTTCATTATCAATAGATACTTCGAGAAATTGCTGTCGCACTCGACGGACTTCTGCGATTTTCGTCTGCTGAAGGACGGAAAGATCGCCGTGCTCTTCTACGGTTCTTTCGAGAACGAAAACAGTAACATCTCAGCGTCGGAAGCCGATAAAATCGCCGGACCAGAGCTTAAAAAAGCTCTTCGCAAGTTTGCAACCACCGCCGCCGAAGAGGCGGCAAAGACGAACAAGTGTGTGGTGAAAAAGGATGGCAACATCTATTTAATCGCCTGCTCTTGCGCTGACGGCGGCACCGTTATCGGTGGCTGGTACAACAGTCGTAACGACGACGACATCGCTTTGCAGATGCTCGCCTATTGCATGTATGCTTTTGCGATCTTGAACACTGTTTTCGGCCCCAAAGACATGGTCTTGAAAGAAAAAGCCGTTGACAGTATACCGAACGATAGCCGTTTTGCTAAATTCTCTAGCAAAGATGGCGAAGCGGCATTAATCGCCGCACTTTATTCTCGCCGCGAGCGCATGCTCAAAAGAGCAAAGCGAGAGTCCTATAATTGATTGGCTTGAGTCGAAATACCCCCCTCTCTAAGAGAGGGGGGATTTTTCATGCTCAAAAAACGCCTCTCGGCGCAGCGTTCCTAAAAAGAAACGAGCCCTCCCCCATAGAATGGGTTCGGGCTCTGCGGGTGATGCAAATGATGTTACGCGCAGAACGCTTCACGCAGCGCTTCAAAGTGCTGCGGATAATTCTGCTTGAGGCTGGCGCCGAAGCTTATCGCCTCTGCGAGGTCGCCGTTCTCTACGATCGCCTTGCAGGCAATCTTCAGCATTTCAAACAGCTGAGGATACGACGTTTCGGCGCAATAAGCGACGATCTCGTCGCGTTTCTCCTTGCTGTCTGCCGACAGGATATCCTGGACAATCCCCAGGATTTCGCGGCGTTCTGCCACCGAGTAGTCGAAGTGGTCCAGGTAGGAAACAGGTTCCTCCTCAACCGGCTCGGCGTAAAGCTCTACGCCGAACTCTGCTCTAAATTGTTCGTTCTGCTGCACGACCCAGTCGTGCTCTTCCTGTAATGTTACTACTGAAAAACCTCTCATATTGCCCTCCAATCTGCCGAACTCCCCGAGGTAGGGAGCGACTACGGTTATTCGCTATCCCTCAAAGAAATCCCGCATTCCTTCGAGTTAGCTTCCCAAGCTTTACCCTAAAGCCCAGAAAGCTAACCCGAAGTTAGGAGGTGAGATGGATTCTCATCTATTTTTGCATCACTTAACATACCTCTGTTAGGTTTTTTCTAACAGACGCTTATATTCTAGCACACTTTCATCAAAAAGTCAATAGCATGCTTATGCTTTCCTAGATTGTCAAGCCCAAGAAAGACAATTACATCTTAGAAGGAATTTCAATTCCTAACAAATCAAGCGCTCGCGCTAAAACAAAGTCCGCGCAGCCAATCATCCATAAGCGCGCCGAGCGCTCAGCGTCGGAAGCCGACGTAATTGGCGTTTTTTCGTAATATCTATTCAATTCTTGCGCCAATTCGAATGCAAAACCTGCAATCTTATGCATACGAAAATCTTCTACCGACTCAGCTACCACCTTTGGAAACTCTAGTAATAACTGCAAAACATCCTTCTCTGCCTCAAAGTCATAATCTGCAAAATCTACCGCTTTAAAATCAGCATTTTTCTCGAGGATTCTGCGCATTCTTACGCAAGCATACTGGCAGAATGGCCCAGATTGACCAGTTAGAGCAAAAATCTTATCTGGATCATACAAAATTCCCGTTGTACGGTCAGCCACGAAATCTGAAAACTTAATCGCACCCACAGCAATTTTTTTAATATCTTCGTCTGAAACGTCTTTACCAAAATTCTCACGCACACGTTTTTCCGCATCGTCAAGCAAAGACTCCATTAAAACCACACCCTTACGTGAAGACATCTTTTCACGCTTCCCCTCCGGCGAAATCTGATCAATTGTGCCAAATACTAGGTGATAATTCTCAAATTTAATTCCGATTTTCTTCGCCATCGCGAAGAGCTGTTCAAAGTAAAACTTCTGCTCGGCACCTACCGCATAAACAATTTTTTCTGGATGGATATTTTCATTACGATAAGTTAAGCAGCCAAGATCAGTCGTCGCATACAAAGCCGTACCGTTGCTCTTTAACATCAACATCGGTACGTCAATTCCGTATTCATCCAAACGACAAACTACTGAGCCATCTTCATTTCGCTCAAAAATACCTTCGTCGACATACTTTTCAACCATTTTCTTACCTAGTTCAACGAAGTTACTTTCGCCCATTTCTAGATCGGTAGAAATCCCCAAACGCCTCATCACTTCATGAGTGTGTTTCATCGAAATTTCACCGAAATGCTTTGACAATTTTACCGCTTCTTCATCCTTAGCTTCCAACTTCTTTAACCATTCCTGAACTTCATCCGCTAATTCGTGTTTTCCGGCCTTCTCTTCGGCTTTCAAATCGGCCTTCATCTTAATATAGATGTCGCCAAGATCGTAAATCGTCACTTTCTCTTCTGGAATACCTGAGCGCTTATAACCTACCGCCCAAATTCCAAATGGCGTCCCCACATCACCAAGATGGTTATCGGTCAAAACTTTCCAGCCGTTAGCTTCTAGTACCTTTTTTGCAGCCCACCCCTGTGTCCCAGGGCGTAAATGTCCTACTGAATACGGTTTTGCAATATTTGTACTTGGAAATTCCGACATCGCAAGACGCCCTTTTCCAGAGTCATTATCACCATAATGATCCGACCATGCTTCTAACAACTGTTCTCGTAACGCCTTCCCTGATACGGTTACATTAATAAAACCAGGACCGGCTACGGATAGACCAAATCCACAGTCACCTAATTTCTCAATAATTTCTTCGGCAATCTGACGGGGAGCTTTACCAGCCTGACGCGCAAGACGCATCGCCACATTGGTTGAATAGTCACCTTCAATTTCGCTCGGTACGCTCGCAAAATCAACGACAACGTCATCAACACCATATAAATCGTTGATAACTCCTTTGATTTGTTCCTTTAGATTGTCCATAATATTCATATTCTACCATCATTTGACCCCTGTTTCAAATATTTACTTGACAAAACAGCAATTATTTGATATAGTATTAACAGTTGAGGCAACAATCTATTTTTGTGTCTCAATGATTCTGTCGATAACAAGGTGGGACTCCACCTTGCGTACATTGAAATGGAGGAAGTACACAAATGAAGGTTACGAAGAAGGCTATCAGATTCGACGAACTGTCCAAGAAGTCCGAGCTCAACGCCAAGGAGCAGAAGGAAATCGCCTCTCTCCGCCGTTTTCTCACAGCTAAGGGACTCGACCCTCGCCACAACGGACTCATGGATCGAGCCATCGTTCTCGAGAACATGAGCGTGGTTGAACAGTTCATCGAGGCAGCCAAGCGAGCAGAACACACCGACAAGGTGTCCGAGAGCGCTCAGTACACCCTCGACGCTCTGAAGGCACGGCTTAAGAATCTCGGCCTCGAGAATCTGAACCGCCGTTATCTCCAGAGCCTGATCAAAAACATCAAGCAGAACGCCAGAGAGGCAGATCGCCTCAAGCGTTCCTGCAAGACGCGTGCTCCGCACAAGGTGTCTTCAACCGACGACGAACTTTTCGTCGACGATGATGAGATCGACGAGGAGGATAGCGCGTTCATGGTGGCTGAAGCCGCCACGATCTAAGCTTACATCGGGCTTAAAAACCCGTTGTAATCCTCCTAACTCGGTCTCTCTTAAGGGACCAAGCCCCTAATGCCACGAGGGGCACGCCGCTTCCACCCGAGGAGGAGGAAGCACTAGGGCGGCCAGTATTACTGACCGCCCCTTTTTTATGTCCGAATTATTTACTTGCTGCTTTTAGCAAACCTTCAAACAGTGGATGCGCCCGATACGGACGACTCTTAAATTCTGGATGCGCTTGCGTAGCTACGAAATAATCACAATCTGGCGCCTCTACAAACTCTACCAGTTTTCCGTCCGGAGAAGTCCCAGCTACCACTAAGCCACCCTTTTCAATCTCTTTCAAGAATTTCTGATTAACTTCATAACGATGGCGATGGCGTTCCACTACATGATCTGTTCCATATAAACCGGCAATCTTACTGCCTTTCACTAACTTGGCAGGATAATCGCCTAAACGCATCGTGCCTCCAGTGCTTTCTTTCCCCTTCTGGCCTTCCATAATGTAAACTACATTCGCGTTTGCTGGCGCATCAAACTCTTCGGAATTTGCATTCTTTACGCCACCACGCCGCGCTGCAGCGATTACCGCTGTCTGCAAGCCTAAACAGAGGCCAAGATATGGCTTATTGTGCTCTAGACAGTATTTTCCAGCCGCAATTTTTCCTTCAATACCTCGAATTCCAAATCCACCAGGGACTACAATCCCGTCTACTCCAGCAAAATCCTCGTCTGTGGCCTTTTCCGCATCGATCCAAACCGTATTTAACTTCACTCCCACTTTCCAAGCTGCCGCTTTTAGCGCTTCCGTTACCGATAAGTATGTATCAGTATTATCGATATACTTCGCTACCAGGCCTATCTTCGTTTCTTTTTTTGGATTAGATTCAATCTTCTTAACCAAATCTTCCCACTGGCTCATATCTGGATCACCGTGATCAATAAAGCGTTCAAGCGGCGCTAATACGCCACCCTTAACGGCGTTCAGTGGTACTTCATAGACCGATTTCGCATCTGGCATCAAAACCACTGCATCTTCACGTACTGCACAAAAAGTCGCCAATTTAGCCGCTACATGCGGAGCTTTAATTACTTTATCGACATCCATACGCGCTACTACCATATCTGGAATAATGCCAAATTCACGCAGATCGCGCAGTGAATTTTGTGCTGGTTTCGTCTTGAACTCCTGCGAAGTCGATAGCCACGGCACGTAGCAAACATGTACATACAGACAATTTTCGCGTCCAACTCGCGTGCCAAATTCACGAATCGCTTCTACAAAATGTGAGCCTTCAAGGTCCCCAATCGTGCCGCCAATTTCTACAATATGCACATCCGATTTAAAGTGTTTAGCATTATCAAGGAAAGTTTGTTGCACCAAGCCAGTTACATGAGGTACCAATTGCACTGTCTTACCGCCAAATTCTCCTGATCGTTCTGCGTCAATCAACTTTTTGTATAGTTTTCCAGAAGTCCAAATCGAGTCGCCCGTCATCTCTTCATCGAGGAACCTCTCATAATGCCCCAAATCGAGATCAGTTTCAGCACCATCGTGCGTCACGAAACATTCGCCGTGCTCACGCGGATTTAAAAGACCCGCATCGACATTAAAATAAGGGTCACATTTCTGCATCGAAACTTTGAGACCCTTTGCTTTAAGAATTGCGCCGATACTTGCTGCCATGATTCCCTTCCCGACACCAGAAATCACGCCCCCTGTTACAAAAATGTATTTCGTGTTTGTTTTCATTGGGCACCTCCTTAACTAGCCCACCTTAACTTATACTTTTAGCATAAGCTAATTTTTTACTCCCTTCAAGTCCTGACTTTTGCTCGTTTTGTGCCTTAATACTTGCACTTGTACGCTATATCTAGCGTAGTATAGGTCGCCTAAGACGCTACACTCCTTCATGCTATAATTAAAACAAAATAAAAGGTGACAAAAAATGGGTTTTCTAAAACGTATCGGCGAACGACGCAACAATAAACAAGAACAAACCGAAAGCGAACCATCCGGCTGGGACAAACTAACCGAAGAAGCTCGTCCTACAGTCGCCGAAGAAGAAATCGTCAGTAACTTAGAAGAGCTCGAAGACGATATCGTTTCTGAAGCTGAAGAAACTCAGTTAGACGAAGAACCCCAATCAGTCGAAGAAGCATCCGCTGAAACCGACCCTACAGAAGAAAACGTCGACAAACTCATAGGAAACATCTGGATGGGTGGCGAGTATAAAGACCTTAGTCCTCTTGATTCTCCCGAAATGGCCGATCTCCTTCAAGCTGGCATCGCCAAATTAGAAAAACAAATCGCCGAATATGAAGATAACGGAAAAGGTCCTAATCTCAAATTTCTCGAATACAAAAAGCAAAAACTCCGCGAACGCCTCTTCCGTGTTGCTTTAAATGAAGAACTTCAAAATGGCGCCAACCCAGACGAAGTGCTTTCTGGCCTCAACCACCGCGAACTTGAACTTGGCGCTGGCCAACTTCTCGAAAGTGGAGCCAACGTAGACAATGTCCTTGACGCAATTGGCGATGACGTTGAAGCTATAATTGCCCACTTTCCTTCTATTAATAGAGCCGGCATCAGTACAACGAAAGCTTTATCTAGAATTAAAAAAGGCTGGGAAAGCAGCCCGCAGAATCCCACTGCTCCTATGTCGGATAAAGCCGACACATATACAATGGACCTAATTTCAGCGGGAGCAAATAGAAAGGAAGTCTTGGCTACACGCTTCGCCAATAATAAATATTTTAGAGATATGCATTTGTATAACGAAGCTAGCAAGGCCTATGATGAAATTCAGAATCTACAGAACGGAGAGCAAGAATAGGTGAAGTGTTTTTATTATTCCCGTTACAGCTTCTATCACGAAAAAGCTAAACATCCGCTCAGCTTCTTTCTAATTAGCGACATCCATTTTAGCAATAAAGTCAGTGCCGCCAAGTTGCAGGCTATTACTAAACAAGCCAAGCAAAAAACACCAAATTATATTTTAGTCGCCGGCGACTTAATTGATTCTCTCGGTACAATTAGCAATGCATCCGATTTCCGCCGTCTCACAAGCTGGCTCGAACAACTCGGCAAAATCGCCCCCGTTCTCATTGAACTTGGCAACCACGATTTCTATCAGAAAAACCCTAATCACAAAAACATTTTCTCTAAAAAACGCCACTGGTATTCTGAAAGAAGCGAACGCTATATCGATACTATTAATAATATCGATAATGTCCAAATCCTCGACGACCAAGTTTACGAAGATAGCAATGTCTATATTTTCGGATTCACCATGTCGCCAGAATATTATCAATTCGACCGCGACGAAGCGCACAGCACTTCTCTACTCCATCCTGGTACTGAAGATTTAGATATTCTCCTCTCCGACCTCAACGCACTTGACCAAAGCTTAATCTCCAATCTTCCTAAAAACAAAGTCAAGATCGCTTTGATTCATTCGCCAATTTATCTCAGAGATTCTCAAGTTGCCGCCAAATTATACGAATTCGATTTTATTATTTCAGGACACATGCATAACGGCGTCGTTCCGCCAATTATCCATGATTTCTGGCGCACCGATCGCGGCATCGTTGCCCCGGGCAAAAAGCTATTTCCTCATGATGCCCGCGCCAAAATCCGCACGCCAGACGATCGAATCATTACACTCGGCCCAGTCTCAACTATCCAGGCCAGCTCTAAACCCCTCACTTTTCTTGACGCTTTCTACCCTACCCACATTGCCACTCTAGAGCTATCAAAAAACGAACTACTAATTCGTAAACCCGACGTTAAACATCAATACTTTGGCTATTAAAAGATTTTCATACCGCGCACGGATAGCGTTTTGATCTTCCAATTTCTCCAATCAATTTCGCATTTCACGCTGCCAGCATCACGTCGCGTTTTTTCGTCCAAATACGTCATTTTCCCATACAGCGCGTAAGTTTTATCATTAGTCTCTTTCTTTATGACCGTAATTTTCGCTTCTTTATAGCCAGAATTACTATAGCCATATTCGCAAAGCCCTCTTACTTCGCCTTCGCTTATGTCCGTTACTTTTTTGTTCTTTCTTTCCTGAATCTTTTTCTTTGCTTCTTCTGATTTTTTCTTGCTTTCCGCAAGCTCTTTCGCTTTTTTCTCAGCTTCTTCTTTCGCCTTTTCGTCCGCTATTCTTTTTTGCTCTTTTTGCCACGCCGCATGTACGCCATCAAGCATTGCTATATCGTTTTTGTTGAACTTATATTTGACTTTTACCTCTTTTGATACCACGTCCCTATTCAAGTATTCATTTCTAAGGTTAATCTGCAGCGTTTTTTCAATCCCAGCACTGTATTTTTTAGCATCATACCCTTCGCCTAATTCTTGCTCCGAAATATTCATTTCAGGCGCCGATATCGAAAAACCTTGTCCATCTACAATCGCATCACGCACTGTCGTTAATGGATACTCTGAAAACTTTCCTTTTATTTTCTGCTCCCTACATGCAAAATTATTGTTTTCTTTTTTCTCCAATTTGCAGTCAAAATCAACCGACTCCACAACATCTATCCAATAATCTCTTTTTTCTTCTTCCCCACGCTTTATTAGATCCATCGCAATCGGCACCGCAAGCAACACTACAACTAAAAGACTAATCGCAATCAAAAACTTAGGGCTTATTTTTCGCGATCCTCGTCTTTTTCTCGCCATCATTACTTATATTATACAAAATCAATCTGGAAGGGTTGCTTTTAGCAATGGAATCTTCCTAAATATCATCGCCACTATACACGGCAAAATAATTACTACCGGACTCATTACTAAGAAATAAATTGGTGATGTGTGATTTAACGCGAAGCATTTTTCGAACATGGCCAAAAAGAACCAGTGCAACAAATAGACTGCAAAAGTGTATCTTGCAAAACGCGCAAAGAAACGCGCTACCTTCTTATGTTTTTCTAGCTGCAAACGCTCCGTAATATTTTTAATCGCCAAGAACACCGCTGGCGCATACACCATATATGTAATCATATCGAGACCACGCCAAAAGCCCGTCACATGGCCAACCGCATGCGATCCTACACTTGTTCCTATGATCATCGCAAGTAATGACACCAAGCCTGCCAAGTAAATAATCATGCGCATTCGCTTTGTTATTTCATAACTTCTAATATAGTAACCAACCACTAAATAATATAAAGCTCCCGAAATAATCGAAATTGTATATGGGAACTTCCAATTTATTCCTGCCAATTTCAAAATAAATGGAATCGCAGCATTAACAATCAACCCTAAAAATATCAAATATTTAAAAGTGCTCTTCCGGTCTTTTTTACGCGTGATCGTAAATAGCGGCATGCTTAAATAGTTCACAAAAAGTGGAATAAAAAACCAGTAAATCGGCACAAATGAGGCACTTAAAACTCCCATCATGATATTTAAGAAGCTATACGAACTCTTCGGTAAATCCTTCAGCAATAACGCATGCAACAATACGGCAATCAAACTCCAGAACACAAACGGAATTAGCGTCTTCTTAAAACGCTTTTTTAGAAAGGTCTTTGTGTCATAGCGATCAGAATAATCAATTAATGTCGCACCGGAAATCATAAAGAAAACCGGCACCGCAAAAATCAACGAACAGTTTATAATATTCGCTATTTCCCAACGTAAACTATCACCGTATTGCCAAAAAGAATTCGTATGCAACAAAACGACAGCCACCGCAGAAAGTACACTCGCAACAGTTATAAAATTAAAACGAAGTTCTTTCTTCACACTACCACTCATTTCCTCTATTGTAACACTATTAGCCACAAAAATATTTCAGGCATAAACCTGAAATATAAAAGTAATCGCATGATAGTTAATTTAGCGGTCGATAATCCCTTATGGTTACTGGACCGTTTTTGCGTAATCACGAAAATTCGATATCCCATACATGCCAGCCAGTTGCGGAAAAACCACAATTAAAGAAATCATTTCTTTCTAGCCAACTATTTAAATAGTCTCAAATTTGTTTCAGAATTTCTGGATCAATATCTCTCACCGCACTCTCTTCGACCGGAATCACTCCGCTATTGTCAGCTGGCGTCAGTGCGCCTGTCAAATGTCGACCATTCACATTCATCTGCGCAGTATATGTAAAATCTGGCGCTAAATACCTCTCGGCAAATCTCCTATAATCTGGCGCATACAAACGAAAATCTTTAATGCCATTTATCTGACACGCAAAAATCACATCGTTTACTAAGCAATATTCTGATGCTTTCGCCCGTAAGCCCGACATTAAACATCAATATCTAAGCTTTAATTAGTTCGTCTTCTTGTATTTTTTATCAAGCCAGCTAAGAAGGATAACACGCTCAATCCAAAGAGTACCAAAATTGTCGGCACAGAATCTCCGGTGTTCGGATTAACTGCTCCAGTAGTATTGCTAGACGGGGATACCAGTGTCGGGTTATCGTCTTTTTCCCAAGTAGCCTCAATCAAAACATTATCAAATGGCATCATAAATTTACCCGAACGAATCGAAAATGTTCCATCGCCAGTCTCAATCAAATCATTTTCATTAATTTCTATAGAATTCTCATCGTCTGTAATTAACGATATTTTCTTTAAGCGAAAACCATCCCGCGCTATCAATCTAAAAGATATTTGCTCACCACCAATAGCACCATCTACAACTTCTATGCTCCCATTATCGTCAGTTTTAGTTTTAATATTGTATTTAATTTTAATATCGGATCTCGCAATTGTTATCACTGGGCGAATTCCGCAACCTAAAGTTGTTTCTGGAGCGCACGCCTGAAAACCAGCACCGCAAAGCTTCCCTTGCTGGGCAACAAACATATAATAGTTGTCCCACATTGTCTTATTCCAGTACGTCGTGCTATATAGCCAATCATATTCTTTCGGAATATAAGGCTTAATATCGCCAAATATCTTCGTATCCGTTATTGTTGTACCATTATCGCCCGGAAGTCCACCATGATCGCCCGTCCCGGTTCGTAATTCATTCGACCACTGCGCCAAAGGCAACCTGTTTCCCGATTTTTCTTCGGCGATTTTATCAATTTCGGAGACCGATAGTAAGTCTATCTTTCTAATTTCATAGCCCATATCCATCAAATTTCCACGATATTCGTATATCTTTTCCGCTATACCATTAGTCGCTATCTGTCCAGGATACGTTTTTACGACATAATCCATATATGAATCATCTTCGTATGTAACAGTTTCATCTTTCTCTCCGTACCATGGAATACCTAAACCGCCCCTAATATAGAAATCTCCAACTTGAGGGTATAAATAATTCAAATCTTCATCCCAATGTGCGCTTTTTGCTTTCTCATTTTGCAACAACTTTTCGGCTTTTATCTGTACCGCATAGAAGCAATAGCCAGGCGCCCTATAGAAACCATCGCTTTTTACATAACCACCCTTAGATGTAGCTAAAGCGCTACAGTATTGTTCATCTGTTCTGTTATCGTCTTCCGCTTTCTCTATTTTTTCTTTATGAATCTCGACACCAGTATATAGATTATATTTCGCCAACATCCTTACTTCATTATCATCGCCTTCGAGAACATAAAAGTGCTCGCCATTACACTCTACTTCGCTGCCGAACTCTAATCCGCCATCAGCTATACAATAATTAAAGTCATCATCTTCTCCATCCGCGACTTCTTCCGTTTCTCCAATCTCATTTTCACCAATTGTTATAAGCGGACGTAGCCCATAGTGAGAGAACAAATGCGTATAAGATGCCCCGTACTGGAACCCAATTAAATTCATCGTATTATCATTTTTTACGCCAAAGAACATGTCTCCTTCGTATGATTGATATTCGCGCGCAGTTGTACCTAACCAATACGAGACGTCATGCAGCCAGGCATAATCATTCGGAATATACTCATCGAGACTGTCTAAGTTCAGGTTGTAAATACATAGCGCATTAGACTGACAACTTCTGCTACCTCCCGTATAACTACTCTGAACGTCTTGTGCAGCTTGGTTCTCTTTGTCCCTCCATTCGCTATATGGGAATGTTTTATTCGATATCTTATTGACTAAAGCACCCATCTCGGCCAAAGTCATTAATTTAACATCTTGAATCTTAAAACCAGATTCTTTCAACTGCGACTCATAATTCGCAAAAATATTAGCCATTTCCTCTTGGGCACTCATATCGTAATCCAAAAAAGTGTTTTCAGGATAGTCCGGATTTGTTTTTGTACCACTCATGCCACCATAAGTACCATAAATATAAAATATCGGCTGTCTCGTCCTATTCGCCTGGCTATCCGTCCCCATGCCCATAGAATTAGAAGTCGCTTGTAACACCTTATCGCGCTTCAATCTTGCCGCATATATACATACGTTCGAATTAGTCGTATAGCTGCCCCAAGAATAGCCCTCTTCACTAGCCCTCACTTGCCTACATGTAGGCCCCGTTCCTACTGCGCCCGAACTTGTTGAGTTATTTAATAGCATGCTTTTGAACACCCAACCCGCATCCAAGTTATACTTTGCTAGCATCTTTAGGGTGCCATCAGTATTATCTACTATATAAAAATGCTCACTACCGCAAGCCACTTCGTCACCTATATTCTTTCCCGTGCCACTTATAGCCACGCAATGTTTGTGTTCAATTTTTGCTTCAGTTTGTGGCGCCGCAATTATTGTCGCTGCCAACCCCAAAACAGCCAACAAAATGCCCAAAAACATAAAGCTCTTATTTATCCTCATTTTTTCAATTCTCATACACCTAAATAATTATGCTTATTTTTATTATACATTATTCGCAAATAAGACCTCAACAAAAAAGAGTCAATTGCTGACTCTAATTTCAGATGGTAGGCCCAGCTGGAATCGAACCAGCATTGTACCCTTAGAGGGGGTATGTCCTATCCGTTGAACGATGGGCCCGCCCTTTTTATACTCTACATTTTATCATAGAAATCCGACTCTATCCGCGAAGAGGTCAATGCTTCATCTATCGTCGATTCGTCAGTCGGCAATAATAACGACAAAAGAGCTCCGGCCAGCACCCAAACCAAAATACCAATCACAATTTCAATCATTCTTTTCTTTGCCTTTGACACTTGCGCCTCATTGTCTCGTGCCGTCATAATCAAATAACCACAAAAGATAATACCAATCGTTCCTAATACACTAATACCGATAGTCATCATACTAATAACAAAACGAATAATATCATTCACTGCTTTTTCGCCATCCGTTTTCGCATCATCACAAAAGACTTTCAGAATCGAAGCGCACTCCGCTTCTTTATCCGGCTCAACTTTTATTGGCGACGACCCTTCGCTGCCTGATTGTCCAGGCTTACCTGTGCTACTGCCGCCACCACTATGGCCACCACCAGACGAAGACGAGCCGGAGACCAAGTCAATTCCTACATCTTTCTTATTGATCTTGTAGAAAGATGCGCCTCCCGCCGCCACGTGACAAAAATTATAAAAGAGATATACATTCCCCTCATTATCTACTGAAACATCTTCAATTTCCCCATATATCACACCGCGCGGAATATAAAGAGTTCTTTGGATTTTTCCTTTTTTGTTATAAATAAAAACAGCGTTCTCATGCTTATGGAAAGTATATCTTTGTCCCCAATCGGACCTTGCTGCGTCCCAGCCTGTCGCCAATACATATTTACTCGTCGCAGCATCGCCTTGATGCGTTAGCTTCATTGCGCCATAATTTGACGCTCTCTTGGTTTTACACTTGCTGACGCCAATCATTTTCATCTTACCAAGATCAAGACAGCCATCCTTCGACTTCGATCCGGCTTTAATGCGTACATGATTACTCCCCCATTTATAATAAGCCGCCCCCATATGCCACCAGTTGCCACGAATTTTTTTCACAATCTTGCCATTGCTACGATTGGCTACATAAATGTAATTATTTGGAGAATAGTCGCTTAAATATACCGTAAAGACATAATATTTTTCCGTTACCGTTCCGCCCTGAACGTAGTATCCTCCTGGAATATTCTTAAAGCGTACCACCTTTTTTACCTGACCACTATTTATTTTCTTGATCTTCCATGCGACCTTCTCTTTTTTTGGCCAGTTATATTTTGTCATTGCGCTTACATCAGTTTTTAAAACAAAGCCATTCAAAAACCATGCACAACCCAGTGCAAAAAATATAAAGATTAAAAAGCGCTTTTTAGGCGTCATTGTACTCCGTACATTTAATCTTTTCTTCGCCAACAGTCAAATAACTGGCTCGATATTCCAATTCATGCGTCTTCCCGCTATTCGACATCAACTTCAACGAAGTACCAGCAATCGTATAATCTCCATCCTCTATCAATTGATCGGTTGCCGCATCTGTAATCTCGTAAGTATTATTTTTGAAAAAATCATAAAGATACTTATCCGTATCACAACCAACTCGCATCGATAGCGCATTGCCGTCATCGTCATATTCGATAGCTGAACTCTGATCCGAATCCGAATCTTCTTCGACAATTCCATCTTCACTCGGAGCCTGCAGCTTTGTTGCCACTATTACGGCCAAAACCACAATAACAATAAACTCAACTATCGCAACTGCAAGCATAATCACGAATTTTTTATCATTCGCGTTCGCGCTTAGCCCACTTTCCATTTTGGTTATTCCCCTTTCGGCGAAAACTTTTCACTTCTCTCGGCTGCTTGTGCTAGTTTCTTTTTTCTTTTTGCCTCTTTTGCCTCTTCGGCTAAAGCATCCATTTTCTCTTGCCAACTACCTGGATGAAACTCTTTCACTGTTCTACGAATACTATTCGAACCCGCCGAGCTATATTCCAAAACTTTGACTCTCTCACCCTCTTTTTTGCCATCAATATAAACAGTTACTGTCGAAGGGTCGTCTCCGTCATAGTGCCATTCACCTGGCTCTTCTTCTATATAAACACCGTCACCCTCATATTTAGACTTGCCATGTGCATTATGCTTGCCTAAATATTCACTGACTTCTAAAGCTTCTTTTCCGTATTTTCGCCCCTTTATTCTGGCGCGCATAATTTCAAAAGCCGATAGCGTTTTTTCGACTCCAGCTTCATCTTCATGGCTTGATTCGCTTGTCTTTTCAAGATCATGCCATTTATCTTCCACTGGCGCGTCTTCCTTAAGCGTTTCGCTCATTTATCCTCCTTTTGAACCTAGTATAACATAAGAGGAGCTTAAAGCCCATTTGCCCACCCCTAAAACTGATGCTATAATAACAGAGATAACAAACAAAAGGAGTATTCATGAAATTATCCGAAGAACTCCAGTGGCGCGGATTCGTATCCGAGCATACACTGGCCCAGATATCAGATTTAGACAAAGCTCCGCGTAATTTCTATTGGGGCACCGACCCAAGTGCCGATTCTCTTCATATCGGCCATCTCGCTGCTCTTATGATGTGCGCATGCTTCGTTCGTCACGGCTATACTCCTTACTATCTTGTCGGTGGTGCTACTGGCCAAATCGGCGACCCAAAAGACACCGTCGAGCGCGATCTTAAAGGTCTCGACGAAATCGAGAAAAATAAAGCTGCCCTTGCTAAGCAAATCATTAAGGTTACCCATTCTCCAGAGGGCACACAACTTGTCGATAACAATGATTGGTTTAAAGACATCAAGTTCCTTCCTTTTCTGCGCGAAATCGGCAAAGCATTTAGTATGACTCAGCTACTTGATCGCCAATTCGTCCAAAAACGTATCGGCGAAGGCGGCTCCGGTATTAGTTATGCCGAATTTAGCTATACCCTCATTCAGGGCTATGATTTCTTGCACTTATTCCGCACTTACAATGTCGACCTACAGCTCTGTGGCGCTGACCAGTTTGGCAACTGCACTAGCGGCATTCATCTCATTAAACGCCTTGAAGGGGCTGAAGCTGATTGTTATTCCTGCCCTCTTATTATCGACAAGGTAACTGGCCGCAAATTCGGCAAGTCAGAAGGCAACGCTGTCTGGCTCGATGCCGAAAAGACCTCCATTTTCGACTTTTATCAATTCTGGCTTAATCAGGCCGACGCCGCTCTTGAAGATTACTTTAAATACTTCACTCTTGTCATGCCAGAAGAGCTCGAAAAAATCCTGGCCGAGCATGCTAAAGATCCATCCGCTCGTTTTGGTCAAAAACGCCTGGCTCAAGAAGTTACTAAGATTGTTCACGGCGAAGAAGCCGCAAAACAGGCCGAAAAAATCACGACCTTCCTCTTTGGCGATGGCAAATTCGCCGATTTAGACGACTCTGATCTCGACCTGCTCGCCAAGAGCTTCCCTACCGCAAAAACCGGCAAGAAACTCGTCGATATTCTCGCCGAAACCGGACTTGCCTCCAGTAAGGGCGAAGCACGCAAACTTATTACCGCAGGCGCTATCACCATTAATGACACTAAGGCTACAGAAGACCAAATTCTTGAAGAAATGACTCTTATCAAGAAGGGTAAAAATAAGTTCGCATTCGTTCGTTAGGTAATTAGCCTATTGACTTTTTCAGCAAAGTGTGCCATAATAAAAACACCAATCGTTTTAGGCACACTTTTTGCGCCCCAAAAACATCGCACCTTAAGGAGGGTTATATATGAGTAGTTATTACCAAGAACTTGTCGAAAATGAATGCAGACGTATCCGCGAGACCGTTAAGATCAAGGTCCTGATCGGCGCCGAGGCAGTTGCAGATTCAGAACGCGAAAACCGCGAACGCTACGAACGCTGTTCGATGTTCAAAAAGGCTGTAATCGTCAATCCGGAAACCGGTCGCGCAACCGATATGCCTGCTTTTATTAAGGCGGCAAACGATATTGTCGACATCCCCTGCAGCGCGCGCCCACTCGACGATGCGCTCTATGAGATAGTTGAAACCGCAAAAGTCAAAGACTATCCCGAGGAAGATCGTCAGGCTCTCATTGCCGTCTTCGAGCGTCTACGCCTCAAGGGGCATCTCGACAGATGTTTAGAGAATCAGTTTTACAAAGCTGCGTACTCCCTGCAGCGCGCATCGGATTATGCGCGTAATGGCAGGTACACCATCTAGTACGCAAGCTTAGGTATATCTTCCCCACCCCGCTTACCCCGTATGGCCACTGGCCCTACGGGGTCTTTTAATATTTGAAAAATAAGCATAATTATATAATTACTATTGACTTTTTTAGTAAAGTATGATAGAATTACACCATACGCTGCATCGGTAGCGTAAGTATGTTAATAGACGCTATAAATTGATATTTAGTCTATTTTCCTCTGCTTACACTTTTAGTCAGGCATCAAGCACACCACCTTTTTGGGGCGTGTTTAATGCTTGGCTGAAAGTGGCACAGCCAGCTCTTGTTATCCAAAAGGAGACAAGACAGTCTTGAGTTAGGAGGAAAATAAATATGAACGAGACAATTATCTACGTGAACAAGAATGGTAAGAAAATCGAGGAAGAGCTCAACGGTCGCTCCATCGACCAGGCCGTCTTTGACGTCCATAGCATCGACCCCGATGCTTTCATCTGGATGCTCGACAACAAGGCTCAGGCCTACGTCGTGCCGCCTGTTGGCCGCATCATGACGAAGCGCCAGAAGGATAAGCTGGCCTGCCTGCTGGACGACTATCTCGACAAGCTGAACAGCCTCAAGTACCGTTCCACCTATGAGAACCCCCAGTTTACCAGGAATCTCGGCGATGGCGGCTGCCTGCTCAGCCCGTGCAAGAAGTCTTTCTTGACCGAGGGTCTGAAGGCGAAGATGAAGGAGGTGGTCCTTAATTGGGCCGAGCTCGCTGTTGCGCCTGCACCTGCCGTTCCCGATCCTGATCCTGCCGACACTGGCAAGAAGGATCCCGACCCCGACCCTGCCGACACTGGCAAGAAGGATCCCGACCCCGATCCTGCCGACACTGGCAAGAAGGATCCCGATCC
>CAMNFE010000003.1 GCA_946537195.1 uncultured Candidatus Saccharibacteria bacterium
TAAGAGATTTAAAACAATAGGAGGTACTATGTATGATTATCTAATTGTTGGTGCAGGTCTTTTTGGTGCTACAATTGCATACCGTGCCAAACAGCAGGGTAAAAAAGTGCTCGTAATTGATAAACGCGACCATATTGCTGGCAATGTTTATACTGAGGAAATAGAAGGCATTAATGTTCATAAGTATGGCGCACATATTTTTCATACCGACTATAAAGACGTTTGGGATTTTGTAAATTCATTTGTCGAGTTTAATCGTTATACTAACTCGCCAGTCGCACGTATCGGCAACGAAATCTATAATATGCCATTCAATATGAATACATTTACAAAGATTTGGGACGACGTTTTTACACCAGAAGATGCTAAGAAACGTATTGAAGAAGAGCGTCAAGAAATGGCTGGAAAAGAGCCGCAAAATTTAGAAGAACAAGCTATTTCATTAGTCGGTCGTAGCATTTATGAAAAGCTCATTAAAGGCTATACTGAAAAACAATGGCATCGCGACTGTAAAGACCTTCCGGCAGATATCATTAAGCGTTTACCAGTGCGTTTTATCTTTGATAACAATTATTTCAATGATCGTTATCAAGGCATACCAATTGGCGGCTACACGAAGCTTGTTGAAGGAATGCTCGGTGGAATCGAAGTTCAACTAAACACGAATTTCTTTAGCGATGTTGAGGGCTTTAAAAAGAAAGCCAAAAAAATCGTATATACCGGTATGATCGACGAGTACTTTGACTTTAAGCTTGGACATCTCGAATATCGTTCATTACGTTTTGATACGCAAATTCTCGACGAAGAAAACCATCAAGGTAACGCAGTTGTGAATTATACTGGCCGAGAAGTAGATTATACACGTGTTATTGAACATAAACATTTCGAATCTACTGAGGCGCCTAAGACAGTTATTACTTACGAATATCCAGACGACTGGGATGATCCTAAAAAGGAAGCATATTACGTTATTAATGACGAAAAGAACAATAAATTAGCAGACGAATATCGCGCGTTAGCCGAAAAAGAAGAAAACGTCATATTCGGAGGCCGTCTCGCAGAATATAAATACTATGACATGGACGACGTCATAAAAAAGGCGCTAGAAACAGAAATATAAACAACAAAAACATCCGCAAGAAAGCGGATGTTTTTATATAGCTATATCGTATGGAATAATTTGATTTGTCCCCATAATAACGTAGGCTAGTATGAAATATGCAACTGCTACTATAAACAATATTGATACTTTCTTAAGTTCGCTTTCGTCAGTTTCTCGCAGAAGATTCCATAACATCAATATTGCAAATGGCCAGAAAAAGTCGGCCAAACGACCAAGATAGCCAGAATAAAAACCTACTGCTGAATATGCGACGCCTGTCATTAAAATGGGCAGATTATGCCTATTAATATGATTGGTTGTCTTTTGATGGTGTTTATAATGCAAGCTACTAATTAAGGCAAGCGTTGCGCATATTAGGAAATTAAAGTTCAAGAATGATCCTTCGGTATCAATAAAAGTTGCATAGTGTTTAGCAGACAGAATATGGCTTGCAGCTAATAATTGAAGAGCTGGTTTAAACAGGGTAATAATAAATACTACTAAGAATCCAAGAATGTAAAATGTTTTATGATAGCCAAATTTCTTTGTTAAGTAAGGTACAAAGAGCACGGGCAATAGTGCAATTGACGAATAATGAATCGATATCGCAAAAAGAACTAACAACAATGACTTTGTAACGCCAATTCTTTTATTATCAATTACTGAATAAATGATAAGACTCAATAAATATGACAGAATACTCATTGCTGCCATTTGGCGCATAGTGTTAAAACTATTTGGATACACCATAAATAATATGGCGCCAAATAATACCCAGAAATATTTTTTGTCTAATTTCTTGGTTGTTTTATATAAGAATAGAACTGTAATAAATGCAAAAACCGCAAACATAAACTGGGCATTTAAATGTAATTTGCCGCCCAGCATAGCAACAAGAATAATAAACGGTTCCATCTCACCGTTCGTAAAACGCACTAAACTACGACTAATAGGAGAATCACTTACCTGATTATAGAAAGTACGGTAAGTTGCTGTATCGGTTCCACAATCAAGTCTTAGGGCGGAGAAGAGGACTACGATCAATAATCCAATGATAGTAAAAGATTTTAATTTCTTTTTTTGGCCAAAATATAGAAAAAAAATCGATAATGCAAAAACTGCAAAGTATAATAATACGCTCGTAAAATCATTAAAAATCATATATTTTTTCTAGTTTTTTAACTGTCTCTTTTATATTATATGCCTGAACTGACTTATCCTGCAGATGTTTTGTGCGCTCATCGAGTGCTGGTTTTTTATTTAATCTTTTTACCCAACGTGTAATATCGTGCAGCGAGAAAAATTCGCTGCTCTTTAATATCATAACTTCTTTAGAAACATTTTCACTAAATAGACACTTTAAACCATTTGCCTGAGCTTCGATTCCAACGGTAGGTACGCCTTCAAAGAACGATGGCAGTAAAAAGAAATCAGCCATTGAATAATATAAATTCACATCGTTTCGCGACGGCAATAAGAAGACCTTATTCTCTAACTTTTGTTCAACTATTTGTTGCTCTAATTCTTCCTGTAAGCTGCCACTACCTATAATGAATAGATATGTGTTCGAATTCATAAAATTATCATGTAGCAGATCTAATAAGAATTTATGATTTTTAACTTCTTCAAGCCTACCCACAGAAAGCCAAACTGAGTCTCTTTCGCTTAAGCCGTATTTCTCTCTTAAGTTTTTACGAGCTTCTTTATCGAACTTGTATGTGTCTAAATTGATTCCGTTTGAAATAATAGTAAATGGATTATCTTGGAACAAAAATTCACCGGCTAATTTTCCGCATCCAATTCGGTGCGTAGCGATTTTATTTAGCTTGCGGCGCAAAACATTAGAAGCGACGCGTTTTAGCGGGTTTTTTAATTTGGCATTATTTGTACTGTGGCTATGCGCAATTAATTTTGTAGCACCACCGCGCTTTGCGCCGGCTAACGACAGCGCGGACATAAAATCTATATGACTATGAACAATATCTATGCCACGTTTTCGTACAATTAATTCTATTTGCTTTTCAAAATCTCGTGGATTTGAAAAACGCGTATCGCGTAAACGAATTACTTCGACGCCCAGCTTATTTAATTCATCCTCATAAATATATTTTTCGCCATGTATTGGCGGCATAAAAGTTGCAATAATAAAATGATACTTCTCGTGATTAATATTGCGCAGAGAATTCATAATATAAGACTCCGCTCCGCCACGATCTAGTCCGCCTACGATATGTAAGATATTCTTCATTTTAATAAATCCTCATATATTTTACGCATTTCTGATAACGATGATCTCAAGGAATAACGTTCCGGGAATTCTATACGATACTTTTCTGGATTATTGTAGGCATCATGTATCTTTTTGGCGAGTTCATTTTTATCATTCATATCGAACATATATTTTTTATTATTATCTACAATATCGCGATGCCCACGATTGTTGGCGATTATTATAGGACATCCACATATAATTGCTTCCAGTACTCCGAGGCCTAGGCCTTCGCGTTTACTTGGGGAAACACATAGATTACCACATTGTAAAATCTCATGTACGTTATTAACGTATCCTAAGAATAAAACTTGTTTTGAAACTTTTAATTTTTTGGCAAGTTGCTTCATTTTTTCCATCAACTCGCCTTGGCCTAAGAATACTAATTTTATATTAGGGTTATAATGCATTACTGGTGCTGCGCATTCAAGAAGCATTTGATGGTTTTTGCCACTATTAAATTCAGCCGCATACATTATTGCAAAATCATCGTCTTCTAATCCAATTTTTTTGCGAACTTCTTGTTTCTTTTTTGCCGGCAGTTTTGTATTAAATTTTGTCGTATCAATCCCTACGCCGTCAATCATTTTTACAGGGCAGTGAAACTGTTTTTTTATGCGACTATAATCTTCTTGATTAATGGTAATTAGTAAATCAGTAAAACGCGACATGTGTTTTTCGGCCGGATAGTATAAAAGCCAATTAATAAGTGGAGCGCCGTCATAAAAATGTGCACCATGACACGTATAAATGACTTTTAGGCCTTTTTTACGTAATGACCTAGCTGCCATTCTTGTAATAATTGATCCGACTGGCGTATGGGTATGGATTACTTCGTAATTTTCTTCTTTTAAGAGCTTTTTAAGCTGCCGATAGGCTTTTATATGTTTATCAAAACGAAATGGACTGCGTGCAAAATCAATCTTATAAACATGATCAGCATCGTAAACTTCTTCCTCGCAAGCACATGCGTAGTCAACCGTCCAGCCGCCGATGTTTAAATCGGCATAAGGTGCTTCAAGTTTTCCTCTTAGCATCCGCATTAAGGGGCGATTAAATTTATTGAAGTTTGCCGTATGAGACGTGAATAGTATTTTGCGCTTTTCTTTTGGCATACCTATATTATACCAATCACTAAGAGATATCAAAAGGAACGATAATAGGTTCTCACTTCCTTTCCAATTTCCATTCCTGTGGCTTTAGCCAATTCATTTGCCAAATTTGCACGTTGGTCTTATTTGCTGTTTTCCCGCCACTTATATCCAGAGGCTTATATGAGCAACTATTGAAGATGTTGTAACTGCCAGAAGTTGTTTTTTGAATATCCCAGTATTGATCGCATTTACCGGTCCATTGCCAAATATGGACGTTTGCACCATTTTGTGTACTTGTTTTTTCAACGCTGAGATATTTATTACCTACAGAGGTTTTTATTGTGTATAACTTTTTAGCAGTATTAAAATTAATAATGAAATTTTGGGCGTTATTATTATTTCTGCTATACATCTGAATATTACGTCCATCGATATAAGAGCCGCTTGTAACGTCAACCATAAAGTTACTTTTTAGTACGCTAGCGATAGAATAAGTTCCATTACTAATTATTTGGGATTTTTTCTGAGCATCTTCAAACGACCATTCTTGTGGCTTTAAATTATTAACCTTATACAATTGAGCAGGATTAGACAACTCAACTTTTCCGCCTTTTACGTCGAGGGCTTTATTAGCAGAGCACTTGCTCAAAATATTATAGTTGCCATTAGATTTCTTTGATATTAACCAATATTGCCCACAGTTTGCTTTCCAGGAACTTAGCTCAACTACCGTTCGATCATCTGCTTTATTATCGCGTAAGCTAACATACTTATCGACTAGAGCGCTTTTAATTTTGTAATAACCGACTTTATTATCGTATGTAATATCAAACACTTGTGGCTGTAGGCCGTTTCGCGCATAAAGTTGAATAGGAGTACCATCTGCGCTTTTACCGCCTTTAACATCCAATAAGTAACTATGTGTTAATGCGCTAGCGATATTATATTTTCCGTCAGCAATCGTTCGATTCGTTTCAATAGTTGTGCTTGAGGTGGTAGAAGAGACACTAGGTGTAGCTTTTTCTAAAGTATATTTCTGACTATTTTCTTTAGTGTACGGGAAAAGTGCTAGTCGTTTATCAGAATTAATCCCAGCGACAAGATTTCCAGAAATTGCTGAAGCTATACTTACCGTGCCGTCGTCACTATCATAGAATTTCCACTCTTGGGGGTTCAGATTGTTGTATGTATATTGCTGTAGAACTTTACCGTAAATTGCATTTCCAGACGGAGTATCCAAAGCTTTGTTCGAATCTACATTTACGATAGTGTAATTATTATTTGATTTTTTCTTAATTTCAAAAATATCAAAGTTAGTATTGGTTTTCTTAGCAGTAGTAAACTGCACTTTATCTTCTTTTGTATTATTAACTGGTTGCAAAGAAGTACTAGTGTCATTTGATGGCAATAATCTATAATAACCATTTGCTACGGTAGTAGTTTTAAATGACGCTAATGTTGTGCCAAACCATTCACTGAAATACATGAAGAAGTTGCGGTTACCATATGATCCGCAAGTTGATGTGCCTGGATAATTTTTTAAAGCGGCATCATTAGGCACATAAGGAGTGTAAATATAAAGGGAAGTAGTAGCAAGGTTTTCCAAGTAAACTGACTTTGAACCGCAAGAATAGTCTGGATTGTAATAAATTTTATTAGTCGTATATGGCCTATAGTTGTAACTATAAATATTTTTCTTATAGTAGTCTAATTGCCATGCTGCCATATTAACTTGGTTATAAAAACCATAATACTTTGTATCGCAAGGTGCGCTATCTGGGCAAGCGTAGCCCATCACGGCATTGTATTCATTTTTAGTTGGCCAATTATCTCCCCAAGCGTAGCTTTCTTTCTTTAGCATTACTAACAAAACTTGAGGATTTATATTATTTTCTTTTGCCGCATTATATAGGATTTGTGCAGCCGAAAGCATACCGTCTTTAGCGACGCCTTTAGTATCGAAATTAGTTACATGCGTAGTTGGATTTTCGTAATATTTATTAATACAAACATATGGTGGCGCGTGATAGCGCTTGTCGCCAACTTCTTCGCGCATCCTTCGCGCATATTCAGCTCGTGTTGTGTTTGGGTTAACTGCTTTTCCTTTAATGTAGTAGCCGTAGCCCATTTTGCCGGTACCCCACATATCGCAAGCAGGGAGATGATTATCCATAAAAGATTGAATTTGCGAAACAGTCATCGTATTTGAATTGTAGAAAACAGCATCATCGACAATACGACCCGCTTTAAAATCAGTAGCCTTAACGGCGGTAGAGTCTGGCGTATTATAAATCGCTAACCCAAAAAAGATTGCTGTGAATGATATAGCAGCCAAGATACTACTTAATCGTAAAAGTTTGCGTTTCACTTACTCCCTCCGATGCTTTAGATTTATATTCAAGTCTTACTTTCCATTCTCCAGCACTTAGACTCCCCTTATCAAGCACAACCGCCTCGCAAACGGTATTTTTCGCGTTTGGTAGTACCCGCGTTTTCTTTGTTAGGGAAGTAGAATTGTTTGTAAAAATATAATTACAATTTCCGTCAGTTTCCACTACGTTTGTAATAGTGCTACTGATTATGGTTTTACCATCCTCGGTTTGGTAGGGATCATTTAAAACTACATTAGCTTTTTTGAGGCCATTGCTGTTTTTCTCGACCTCCTGAGATTGCTGTTTTTCTAATTCTTCAGTTTTCTTTTTTGCGTCGTTTTCTGGACTAATCGTTCCGTCTTCGTCGGAATCTTTTTCTGGTATGGTTTCTGATTCTTTTTCTGGCTCAGTTACATCAACTTTGCTAGTTTCGTCGCTAGTTGTCGTCTCGGAATCTTCACCGAAGTATTTGATACCTGCTAGTACGCTAAAACAAATAATAGCGACCAATAAAATACCGCCGACAACTATCAGCGCTATATGTCCTTTGTGATAAGTATGATTTCGTTTTTGTGTTTTTGACGCCATAATATAGCACTCCTTAATTCTATCTAATCATTATCTGTTCGAAAAAGCAAGTGCTTTAAGCAATTTTCCTAAATTGTTTATGCTATAATTTGAATAAGTATGGGTGATGGCGATAAATACGGTGATTACATCGGTAAAGGTATCGATCATGAAGATGACGCCAGAAGCGTTGATTTTGGTGACGGTATAGTTCATAAAGTTCGCCATTCAGAAGATAACCCTCAAAAACCACTTGATAGCGGAAAAAGTAGAGGAAGAGAAGGTAGCCTTCTCGCCAGTGGCGAACAGGATCAGCAATCCGATAAAGATACTTCGTCTGAAGCTGGCGCGATGTGGTCTAACCGTACCGGTGAAAAAAGAGAAAGAATGAAACTTGCTATGCTCGGTGCAGCCAATGGTGGTCTTGCGGCGAGCAGAAAAGTGAATCAAATGCGGGGTAGGGGATTAAAAGTCGGAGTACCGATTGCTAGTGTTGTAATTATTCTCGGTATGGTCATGGGTGGTATTCTAGGCAGCGAAAGTTCTATGCTTGGTAGTCTTGCTGGCAACGTTCAGTATAGACTCGATCGTCTGGAAGAATCTTTTGCCGTGCGCTCCAAAGTGCTAATTAATAACATTATTAATGGTAAAAATACTAAGGGCGGCCTTTGGGGCAATATCAACGATAACATGAAGGCAAAGTTTAAGAAAGCCGGCATAGAAGTCGAAAGCAGTGCGGATGGTGCTGATAGACTAAAATATACAGACGCGCAAGGTGAGACTAAAGTTGTAACTGACGTTGAGGCTGAAACAAAAACTAGTCCAGACTTTGATGGAAAGTATATCAACGGAACCTCAACTTATGCGTCAGGGTCTGCCGCAGCATATAATAACGATTCAAAAATTGTACTTCAAGATCTTAATATTAAAAGTCGTAATACCAATGCTGATATTGAACCTAGCGACGATCCTGAAACAATGAAGCAAAATGTCGATGCCGATGTCGAGGCGGAGCTAAAAGAGGCTACACCGAAGATGGGGGCGGATGTTCAAGGGGGGCATACTGAAACCGAAGATGTGGATGACGGTATGGGCGGGACAGAGACGGTCGAAAAAGTAGAAACTGACCGCACCTCGATAGATATTGATTCCGAAGCCGACGCATCGACTAAAGTGAAAAATATGGTCGAAAGCGAAGTTGGCAAAGGGGTGGATTTTAGCATCGTCGGTCAGGCCGCTAACGGCATGTGTCAGCTTTATAATACCGCCAGCACTATCAATCGTATGGTCAAGGCATATGAGGCTGCGCAAGTGGTCGTTATGGGTATGAAGATTATGGAAGCTATCCAACGCATGCAAGCGGGCGATGGTGGCGCCGATACTATCGTTAATGTTTTTGCGAACTATATGACTCACGAAGTGACCTCGACGCTTAAAATCGGCGGCGAGGGTGGGGACGATGATGTGACTATTACCACTTCCGCTATGGCTTCCGCGCCGGTTGCTGCGTTCTTTGGCGGAACTAAATTGTCTGGCGAAGATCCTATCGTGAAGTCTTTTATTACAAGTGAGAATCAATTTAGGAAAATCATGGATTCCATTAGTCCAAGCGCTGGTTATAAGGCGTGCACCGCAACTAGGGTGGCAGCCGGTTTAATCGATACTATCGGAGATGCGGCTACCCTGGGTACTAAAAAGTTACTTGATTATGTTGGGGGTGTAGTGTTGGCTGTAGGAATCAATGTTGTGGTAGAAGCAGTGATATCGTTCATGGTGCCTAAAATTGTCGGTGCCCTGCAGCGTGACTTTACGCAGTTCCTAGAAGGAGCTCCTGGTGGCGGTGTTATATCGTGGTCAATGGACATGCTGTTCGCAAAATACGCTCAGCGCGCCGGTATGTCCGTGGCTACTCCGTCCACCCTCGGTGTTTATAATCAAAAAAGAGCCGAATTAATTGCTCATAAAGCTCGCTACGAGCGCAATACGCATAGTCCTTTCGATGCCTCATCGCGGTATACTTTTATGGGTTCATTAATGCAGACTTTGGGCCGAGTAGTATTAAAGAGTGACAGTCTTGTAGGTAAAGTATCGCGCGTTTCATCGGTGGTTACAGACTCGCTTGTAGCCTTAACTCCAGCTAGCAGCGCGGCAAATATTGACGATATACTTATTTCTGAGGGCGACCACCCAGAAATTAATAGTTTAGTTGATGATGGCGAAAAACGTTATGCGTCAGCCTGGGGAACACCGATTTATGTTCCAGATTATTCTACAATGGGTGAGAGCGTAGAAGATACTATGTGGTATTGGGACGCTAAAGGCGCTTTTACAGAGCCTTACGATCCAATCGATAATCCAAATCCAGATATTGAGATGAATGGTACTAATGTGGCTTCCGCCAAGAATCCAATTGTCCTAGCGATGAAAGAAGGGAAGGTTCCAGACATTATGCTAGCAGAATATGATGGTGGGCCAATCGATGACACAGTTTCGCTTGCTGCATCTTCGAATCGAAACGAGCTATCGCTTTGTATTGAAGAAAAAATAAACCGTGCCGCAGATCTTGGCGTTCCAGATGCAGCAATCGAGGCTAGATACAGGCCTGCTGATACTGGTTCTTCATTCCTTGACGCAGTACTTGGTGCAATCCCGATTATTGGTGGCATTATCGATACGGTTAATGGCATCGATGTGCTTGGGCATCTCGCTAACATTCTTGGTTTTAAATATCAAACAAATACCAAACAAAATCATATGTGTGAGCGCTATGCTGGCGATCAGCAAATTGGCGAAATGATGGGCTATTATGATAAATCAAAAACTGCTGCATATACTGAAAAGTACTACAAAGAACATCCACTAGATAATTCGCCAACCGGTGTCATTGCTCGCTTTAGTGGCCTAACGAAAGAGCAGGTAGAGAAGAGTATTGCTCAAGTAAACGCTTTAATGTTTGTTGCAGATTATCATCCAGATGGCCTTGGCCCATTGGAAAAACAAGAAAAGCCAGAAGTAACTATTGAGTCTACCGAAAATTATATTTACGTAATTGGCGTCATTAATGGTATTAATTACGCCGAACCAAAACGTAGTCAAAATATCACAGCCTAGAAAAAGCCCCGCGCATTTGCACGGGGCCAGAAGGAACAATTTTAGTCGCAATAGAAGTTTCTGCCGAGATCGAGGTTATCTAGTGGAGCACTACTCGGGTCTGCCTCCATTTGCTCAATAGAATAGAGAATGAGTGGCGCCAAATCCACATGGATAATATGGACATAGTTATCCATAATGGAGTAATACTTATCTTTATTATCTGGAGCAGGTGGGCAATCATATATACGAATAGTGGTAGAATACTCAGCCCCGTCAACTTTATACCAAATTGTTACGGCATGGTACATTCTGTCGTTGTCCGGATCTGGCGAATCGAACCAAACACCTTTCGTATTATCCCCATCAAGCACATAAGAGAAGCCTGCATCGTTCTCGAAGATACCACCATGATTATCTTGACACCATAAGTCAATCAGCATATTACCGATGTCTAAATTGTAATGGCCTGGATATTTTTCACTCTCAATAAGCCACTGATTCAGATCATGCTGCGTATAGATGGTCGTATCGCCAACCTGGTAGGCGTACTGTCCATCATGACTTTCGCTTTCGGTAGCATGTTCAACAGGATTACCCTGATCATCTCTGTCCTGGAATGGATCATGATCATCCGGATTGACCTGATCGACTTTATCCTGCTCCTCGCCTTCATGGACTTCTACGGCATCAAGCTGACCATCTTGGTTGGACTGGTTTTCTCCTGAGCAGGCGGTCATCGCCATGCAGAGAATAAGTATTGCAACTAAACTCACAAAGAACTTTATTTTTCTCATTCATGATCACCACCTTTCTATCATTTTCCAAAAATGGATGAGAAAAACAATCTACTTTTGTTATACAACACTTTACTTTTTTTGTCAATGTGGCATAATGAATAATATGGATTTTTGGAAACAGTTTAAGCCTGGTTTTTCTATTTTGGCGCCTATGGAAGGTGTGACTGATATTGCTTTTCGTCAAGTCATAGCCAAAGCTGCACGCCCAGATATTTTTTATACAGAATTTACTAATGTGAATAGCTACACTAGTGAAAAAGGTCGCCATAATGCACTTGAACGTTTTCGCATTGAAGAATCTGAACAACCTATTGTCCCGCAAATCTGGGGAACGAAGCCAGAAATGTTCGCTGAAACCGCGAAAGCGTTAAAAGAAATGGGCTTTTTGGCTGTAGATGTTAATATGGGATGCCCCGATCGTCATGTTGTGGCTACTGGCGGTGGTTCCGGATTAATCCGTACTCCCGAACTTGCGAAAGAAATAATTCGCGCCACTAAAACAGCTGGCTTACCAGTATCGGTTAAAACTCGTCTTGGCTATTCGAAAGTTGAAGAATGGGAAG
Source organism: uncultured Candidatus Saccharibacteria bacterium (assembly GCA_946537195.1). Taxonomy (GTDB): domain Bacteria; phylum Patescibacteriota; class Saccharimonadia; order Saccharimonadales; family Saccharimonadaceae; genus UBA2834. The sequence goes on from CAMNFE010000003.1 coordinate 11,858, forward strand.
CTTGGCTTACCGATATTTTAGAAGAAAAACCAGCAGCACTTACTGTTCATTTACGCACTAAAAAAGAAATGTCCAAAGTTGCCGCTCATTATGAACTTATCCCAAACATACTAGAGCTTAAAAATAAAATTTCGCCAGAAACGGTACTAATTATTAACGGCGATTTCGAAAGACCTTCTGATGCTCAAAAATATATTGATATGGGCGTAGACGGAGTTATGATTGGTCGTGGAGTTTTTCATAATCCATTTTGTTTTGAAAAAACACCGCGTGAACACAGCAGAGAAGATCTCATTGATTTAATGTGTTACCATCTCGATTTATATGAAAAATATGGATTATCACCATACGATCCGCTCAAGCATTTTTATAAAATATATATTAATAATTTTCCTGGTGCGTCCGAAATTCGTGATAAATTAATGCATACTAAGACTGTTCCAGAAGCAAGGCAAGTAATCAATTCTTTATGAAGACAATTATTTTAATCCACGGTATCCGTGGCACTCATCGCGGACTCGGCGCTGTTGCAAAAAATCTTTCGAAAAAATATAAGGTAATCACTCCAGATTTGCCAGGTTCCGGTACTCGTGCTGAGCTTAAAAATAAAACTTTAGATGGTTATATTGATTGGCTACACAAGTATATTAATAATTTACATCTGAAGCAGAAACCATATTTAATCGGTCACTCAATGGGCTCGATGGTCGTATCGCATTTTGCCGAAAAATACCCAGACGACATCCAAGAAAAGGTTGTTTTGATGGCTCCCGTTTTTCGTCCAAAAAAGAATCAAAAACTTAGTAATATATCATGTGATATTCTATTATTTTTCCTAAAAACTATGCCACAGAAATGGTGCTATAAATTTATGGGCAGTAAATTTTTGTCATATATTATTTCCCACTATTTGACTTGCGACAAAACAAAGCAAAAAGAAATAGATCAACTCCATTTTAAATATTCTGGACGTTTTTCATCTGCAAAATCTATCATGGCTGATATTGAAGTATCAATGAAACAAAGTACGATTATCCCGCAAAAGAAAAAGACTAAACTAATCGTTGGCGACAAAGATAAATTATCCTCATTAGAATTAACACGTAAATATGCCAGAAGGGCAAACGTAACATTAAGAATAATCCCAAATTGCGGTCACTTTATTAATTATGAAAGTCCGCAAAAAGTAGCAAAATTTATTAGTGAGTATATTTAATATTCGCTTTTCAGTTTTTCGCGGTTATCTAGTACTTTATGATAGATATCTTCTATCCTTGTCAGAGTATGACTAATATCGTGTTTCTCAATGCGCTTAACAGCATCTTCAGACATTTTTTCACACAATTCTTTATTGGATAATATATGTGCAATTCCTCGTGCTACGCTTTCTTCATCGTCCGGATCGTAAATGTAACCATTTTTTCCGTGCTTAACTAATTCCGGCACCGCGCCAGCTTTTACTGCAACGGCTGGCAATCCTGAAGCCATCGCCTCCATTAATACGATACTTTGCGTTTCGGTTTTGGAAGTAATTGCAAAAATGGTTCCTGTACGATAAATTTGCGGTAAATCATCGCCAACTACACGACCCAAAAAATGCGTGTGGTCGGTAATCTTTTCGCGGGCTGCTATTTTTTCTAGTTTCTCGCGTGCCGTTCCGTCTCCTACAATTACTAAATGTGCTTTTGGCACTTTTTGCAAAACACCAACAAATGCATGCATTAAAACATCAAGACTTTTTTCTGGATCTACGCGTCCAACATAGAGCACAATTGGCATATTTTTTGGAATATCGTATTTTTCGTAAATTTCTGAATTGGCACGGCCTTTTGCAAAACGTGATAAATCAATGCCGTTACTTATTGCTTCAACGGGTACTTTAAAGAAACGACGATTTTTTGGTAATAAATCCGCAATCGCTTGTTCGGTCGGCATAGTTGCGTACTCGCTTCTACGTAGGAAGCTCAAGAAATAAGCATTCATTGCAGCGTTAATTGGTTTCTTGGCTAATTCCGGCAATTTAACTTGCTGAGTTAAATTATCTGGATACGCATGGTCCGTAGACACGATAGGTATTTTTCGCCTTTTCGCATAACGAAAAACCGCCAAGGCTAATGGACCTGGCGTCTGGTTATGAATTATGTCCGGTTTAAAATCATCAAGAACTTTCTTTATATCAAAGTATGGATTGTAACTGACATGAAGACCGTTCTTATATACCAATTGCGGCACTTTTACGCCTAACATTTTTTTATCTTTTGGTACTTTTTCGATTTGATCCGGATAGAGATACATACGTTTCGATTTTAGACGCACTACAGTAAAACCATACTCTTCGTCTTTTTCGACTCCAAATTTTCCTGTAATACTTGGCGCGAGAACCATTACTTGATGACCACGTTTCTTAAGACCAGAGGCAAGATTCCTTGAAAAAACGGCCACACCATTGATCATTGGGTAATAAACGTCCGTAGAGATAACTATTTTCATATGATATGATTTTATCATATGGCAATTCCGAAAAAGATACACTACGTCTGGGTCGGCACGGCGCCAATTCCTGAACAAGATCAGAAATATATTAAACAGTGGCAAAAACTAAACCCAAAGTACGAGATTAAACGCTGGACCGAAAAAGACATTGATTTAAAAAAATATCCTCTAGTCGCAAAAGCTATTGAAGATAAAAAATGGGCTTTGGCTGCCGATATTATTCGTATGTATGCCGTCTATAACGAAGGCGGATTTTATATGGATACGGACGTTGAACTACTGAAATCGTTTGACGACTTATTAAAATATGACGGCGTCGCTTGTTGGGAGTCAAATTTCTGGTTCACTACTTCATTCTTCGGCGCCAAAAAACACTCACCTTGGATTGGTAAAGTTTTAAAACGTTACGAAGGTGCGCTTCCGAAAAAAATTACAAACGGCACATTTATGAAAACCGTTCATAGTCCATCAATTTATGCATCTGATTTCTATAAATTTAAATGTGACGGTAAAACGCATATCTACGACGAAAAGTTTGCAGTTTTTGCGCCAGAATATTTTAATCCAAAACATTATAGTACTGGAGAGATGCGTCAGACTGAAAACACGCGCGCAATTCATCACTATGCGTCCACCTGGCATTCTAAATTTGAAGAAATTATGAAGAAGACTGGCGTCTTTTGGATTAAAGTTATTGGCTATAGACTGTTTAGTGTATTTGAGTTTTGCTACCACAAAGTACTAACATTTCTGATTCGTCGAGAGCTTAAATAAGTGTTAAAATATAAATATGAAAAAAGTCAAAAAACCAAAAGCGGTCGTTAATCGTCGAGCGCACTATGATTATAATCTGTCCGACAAAATCGAGACCGGTATGGTTTTGACTGGCGCTCAGGTGCGTCTCATTCGAGATAGCCATGCGCAATTAAAAGGCACTTACGTTACGATTCGCAATCACGAACTATGGCTTTTGAATCTTACGCTTGGTACTGAAACTTCTGAGAATATTAAGCTTCTTGCTACTAAAAAACAAATTGCCGCGCTTGAACGAGCTAAAGTTGAAGGCTCTACGATTGTGCCAGTAGAACTTCACCCATTTAAACGACACATTAAACTTACAATTGCGGTCGGTGAAGGTAAAAAGAAATACGATAAGCGCCAAACTATTAAAAAACGTGATTTGGATCGCGAACGCTCTCGCTATTAAGCGGTTTTATGGTATAATTGTCCCAAAGTATGGCTCGCATGCGCGAGTCATTATTAATCATAGAAAAAATAATGGAGCAACCTATATGAGAGCATTAGCAAAAGATCTCACTGTCAAATCTGGTAAAGTCGAGCTTGCTGGTTGGGTAAATTCCCGTCGTGATCATGGTGGATTGATTTTTATCGATATGCGCGACCATACTGGCGTTATTCAGCTCGTTGTTGATCCGAATACTGCGGAGGCTTTTAAGCTTGCTGAATCTCTTCGTGATGAGTTTGTAATTCGCGCCACCGGTACTGTTCGCAAACGTGGCGAAGGGCTCGAAAATCCAAATATTCCAACTGGTGATATAGAAGTAGTCGTAGAAACCCTCGATCTCCTCAACCGTTCCGAACCATTGCCGGTCACGACTCATGATGAAGGCGTTGAGAGTGGGGAAGAGCTTCGCCTCAAATATCGCTTTCTCGATCTTCGTCGTCCAAGCATGCAGAAACGTCTTGCGCGCCGTGCTAAATTTTACAAGTTCATGCGCGATTACATGGAAGAGCACGATTTTATTGAGGTTACAACTCCTATTCTTGCCAATTCATCTCCAGAAGGTGCGCGTGATTTCTTAGTGCCATCACGTATTCATCCAGGCATGTTTTATGCGCTTCCACAGGCGCCGCAACAATTCAAGCAATTGCTAATGGTCGGCGGTATACCGCGCTATTACCAAATTGCTCCATGCTTCCGTGATGAGGATCCTCGCGCTGACCGTCTTTATGGCGATTTCTATCAGCTTGACCTTGAGATGTCTTTCGTAGAAAACGGCGAAGATGTTCGTACAACTATGGAGCCGCTCCTCGTAAAATTAGTAACAGAGTTTGCCGGTAAAAAACTACTAACCGACCCAAATAATATTCCACGCATCCCATATGTCGAAGCGATGGAGAAATATGGCGTCGATAAGCCGGATTTACGCTATGGTATGGAACTTGTAGATTTAACCGACGATCTTAAAGATACAAAATTCACCGTATTCGCTAAAGCTGAATGTGTTAAAGCAATTTGTGTTAAAAATGGAGCAGACTTAAGCCGCTCGCAGATTGACAACTTTACTGACCAGGCTCGTAAACTTGGTGCTGGCGGACTTGCATATTTAACCTACACCAAAGAAGGTATCAAATCTCCAATCGCTAAATTCCTCAGCGAGAAAGAACTCGATGCCATTACGAAGAAAACCGGTGCCACTGCTGGCGATGCGGTGTTCTTTGGTGCCGACAGACGCGAAAAGGTGAATAAGGTCCTCGGCCAACTACGTATTGCTTTTGCTGATCACTTTGAATTAAAAGATCCAAATGAGGTCGCTTTGTGCTGGATTGTCGATTTTCCATTTTATGAATGGGATGATGGCGCTAATAAATTAGACTTCGGTCACAACCCATTCTCAATGCCAAAAGGTGGTCTTGAAACGTTGGAATCCGCCAAGACTGACCAAGAGAAACTCGCTATCGTAGCTGACCAATATGATATGGTCATGAACGGTTATGAAATTTGTTCTGGTGCCGTACGTAACCATAATCCAGAAATCATGTATAAAGTCTTTGGCATTCTTGGCTATGACGAAAAATATGTTGAACAACGCTTTGGCGGCATGTTAAGTGCCTTCAAATTTGGTGCTCCACCACATGCTGGCTGTGCGTTTGGTATTGATCGTATCTTCATGGTTTTGGAAAATACCGAAAATATTCGTGATATTATCGCCTTCCCGAAGAACGGTTCCGGCGTTGACTTAATGATGAATTCACCATCACCGGTCGACGACTATCAAATTTCCGACTGCCACCTTGCTATTGTAGAACCAGAAGAATAACCTTCGTGGTACAATAATAGATATGCGAAAACGAATAAACTACAGTCTTATGCTTGCTGCATTGATTGTAGTTTTTTCATCCTCAACGGTAACTGCGGCCAAACTAGACGACAATCGTATTGGTGCAATTTCTCAGAACTGTTCGTCTATCAAAGAAAGTCTTCGTCGCATCGAGAGCTCTGGCGCAAAAAGCCGCGTTTATCTCGGAGCGCAATACGAAACTATCTATACTGGCTTAATGTCTAATTTTAGCCTGAGACTTATGCGTAATGGCATTGCTAATCAAGCAATTGCCGATGAGCAGGCCGCTTTTCAGAGCGAACGCGAGCGTTTCAAGAGTGAATTCATTAATTATTCACAAGAACTTGAAGAATTAATAGACATAAATTGTCGTACTGAACCTGAAAAATTCTACTCCAAACTTGAAAAAACTCGCGAAAAACGCGAAAAAGTTGCTGAAAGCATCCATCGTCTGAATGAAATCATAAAAGAGCATCGTTCGTCAGTGTTTGATATTCGAGACGAAATCTCAGGAGATGATAAGAATGAGCGATAATAGTAAAGAAAAGAAACCAATTCACGGTGGTAGAAATCTCATAATCCTCGGTCTCGGCGCAATTGTAATTGCTCTAATTACTACCTCCGTAAGTGTTTATTTTTACGGCAAAGGCGATATTTATATTGATCGTTCTCGCCCAGGTTATATATCCGAAGGTGAAAAACATAATAAAGAAGATGACGCCAAAGAGAATTATTCCAACGAAGGTGCTGTTACGAAAAAAGCTCTTGATGAATATATCGATGAATTAGATCGCGTTACTGATCGCATTGAAGCCTATGAAAATGATTTCAACCCAGATCCGCTATCAGACGATAGCTTAATGATTACCTCGAACGACGATTAATTTTTGAACTGTTCACGCAACCAGCCGTCTGCTGGACCTGCTGTCATTAATATAATTAGCCAGTTAGCATCATGTAATTGATGAATTTCTTGCGCCAACGCATCGTCGAGCTCGACGGCGGTAGTTTGACTGCTAGTATCTGTATTAGAGAATAAATCTTCAGGCGACAATATTTCTAAATCTGGATTTTCACGAGTTAAATAAGTTGGAAGCCAAAATATCTTATCGGCGCCCACGAAAGCGTCTTTATATTCGTCTCGTACTTCATGCTGGCGAGTATTCTGATGCGGTTGATAAATTACCGCAAGTCCTGCATATCCGTCGCGTTCCTTTAATTCGACGGCCATCTTGATTGTTGAAGATATCTCGTGCGGATGATGGCCATAATCCGTATAGACGCCGTCTACTATTTTTTCAAATCTTCTGCCTGCACCAGGAAAATCATTCAATACGGCAACAATTTTTTCGTAGGCAATATTTGGTGCAATTTTCTCGATTACATCTAATGCAATACTTGCGTCTTGCCTACGTAAGCCGCCTACAAGATTAATATCCTTATAAATCGTTGTGCTTTTTATAACAATATCACTCTGCGACATAAAGTCGTCGAATGCGGCGCGATATTCTTCCACTGTAGGATAAATATCGGGATGATCGTAATCAATACAAGTAATCGCTGCAATATATGGATGGTATGCTAAAAAGTTACGATCATACTCATCTGCTTCATAAACAAAGTATTCGGAATTCGGATCGAAATGGCCACCATCGCTCCATGGTAGGGTAGTGCCAACCAAATAACTGACCGGTATTTCAAGCTGCGTCATTGCCCATACTATCATTGCCGTAGTCGTTGTCTTGCCGTGCGTACCAGCAATTGCAATCATCTTTAGATTTTTTTGGCGAATTAATTCTGCTAGAAATTCATCTCTTTTAGTGCATTTGATGTTTTTCTCGCGCGCCAATTTTAATTCTGGGTGATCTTCGGGAAGAGCAGAAGTGTAAACTAACCAATCCACGCCTGTTTCTTCTATCTTTTTTCGCAAAAAGTCTCCGTCTTGTTCGCCGTAACCGACGTCAATCTGCCTATTTTTTAGTTCTGGGCTAATTGCGCCCTCCTTTAAGTCTGAACCAAACACGGTAAAGCCAGCGTCTTGGGCAAGCTCCGCTAGTGGGCCAATGCCAGTACCGCCAATTCCAGAGAAATATACATTCATAAAAACAGTATACCATTTCGGGCGATGGACCTTGATTATTAGTAGAGCTTATGCTAAAATAAAAACGTGTAGAGTGTGTACTCATCTCTTTTGGAATCGGTTCCAATAAATTTTTAAATCAATACAAAATAACATCAAAAATGATAAAAGAGTACACGTCAAAAATATTTGTTAGGTCTCGAAAAGTACGCCTAACCAGAATAATTCCTATTTTGCTCGTTTTTGCGTTGAGTTTTGCTCTTAGTTTTTCATTTCAGGCAGAAAAATACTCACGCGTAAACTGGGATAATAGCGCCGACGACGATAAAGTATCGGTTGTTGCCGATTATGCTGCTTTTTCTGATGATGTAAAAATGACCACAGAAAAAGTTAATGACTCTAGCGTCATTGATCTCGCGCGACGTACTGCTGGCCAAGATTCTAAAGATGTTTTAGCTTACAATATTACCTTTACTAATAAAGACGGTAAAGAATCTCAACCGAACGCTCGCGTTAAAGTCTCTATAAAACCGACCGAACTGAAAAAAGCTGAACGTTACGCGTTAGTTCATATCGATGATGATAATCATGCTAAATATTTAGGCAATATCGCTGCTAGTTCCACTGGTGAACTTAGCTTCTTTGCTAATAGTTTCTCTATATATGCCATTATTCCAACTCGAGAGACCGATCAACAACGCTACGCTCGATATACTTATGAGTATTATATTGACGACGAGCTCGCGTATAGTCAGATTGTTCGTAATGGTGATATTTTGAACGCTCCGGCCGCTCCTTCAAAAGAAGATCTTATTTTCATGGGTTGGTACACTGAAAACGAGAAAGTATTTAACGGTCTTAATTTGCCAGTTAACATTCCAGATTCTATTCAGACCGATAAAACAATTAAATTGCATGCAAAATTCGCTGACGAAATTTATTCAATAGTATTCTACGACTCGCAAGGTAACGTATTAGCAACTAAAACCGGAACTCACGGTGACGTAATAAATGTTGATGATGTACGCTACGAAACTAGTGCCGGCTATTTCGTTGATGCTTGGTCTCTCGATAGAAGTGTCATGGACTATTACGACATTGACGCCTGTGACCATCAATGTGCTGTACCGGATGAGATAACATTCCCAGATGAAATTAATGGCGATATCTCATTAACCGATCACAATATTAAACTTTACCCAATAGTTCGCGCTGTCAAATGGGCATTTTACGATATGAACGATAATGACAGCGACTCTTATACGAGAGCCACTTATGTTCCGTCAAATTATGCTTTCTATGGTAATCCAGTCGATCGCCCAGCTGATCCTGTTCGTAACGGTTACGTCTTCCAGGGGTGGTCTACTGACCCAGCAGGAAATAATATGTATGACTTTAGCACGCCGATGACGAGCAATATCACTCTTTATGCTCAGTGGCGCGCGAATACTAATACGCAATACCGTATCATTTTCTGGAAGGAAGCCCTTGTAGACTCTCATTATATTGAAGGACATTATGAATATGCCGCCCATATTGATAATACCGGCACTAGTGGCAATACTGTTACGGTTACTCAAACTCAAATTAATAACATTCTCAACCAATCTGATTTTAAATATTATGAATTCGACCACGCCGAGCAGGGGGCAGTTATTCACGGTGATGGCTCCACTATTGTAAATGTTTATCTGAAACTTAAAGTATATACGGTTAACTTTATTGCGCAAACTACGACCGGTACCGGCAATAATAGACAATATTGTTTGAACTATTACAATACAAGAAATACTCTTACTACTACTTGCGCCCGTTCCTCTTTGTTCGATAATGGGTTAACCGTCAATTATACGAATGGTTCGTCGCATGATTTTGTAGACGGCTACAGCTTTACGGCTCGTATGGGTGAAATGATTAGCGATCGTTATCCTGGGACTGGTCAGATTGATTTAAGTTATAGTGCGAGCGGTTTTGGCAATCTCAAGGCATATGCTTGGCGTGCTCTAAACAATAATCCAGACACCACGGCACGTGTTTCAAAACCAATCACCTTTACGACCGAGCTCTTGTTGAGTAATCAAAGTGCGGGTGCGACACTTTATCTCGTTGGTGCTCTTCAAACCACTACTAAAGAAGTTAACTACTGGTTTGAAAAACCAGACGGCAGCGGCTACGAGAAGTCTGATGATTATTCCTTTACAGCCAATGTTGTAGGTAACGGAAACTTTAATGGTCGCGATGTTACTGGCTTCGAGCTGCTAAGTAGTACCCCATCGGGCTACTCTGGCTCAGGTGGAAATATTAGTAACTTTTACTACAACCGTCTCAAATATAATCTAGAATTTTATAACTACAATACGCCAGGTGAGACCCATACGAATATTCGTCACGGTTCAAGTCTAACGCTTTACAATTACGTCCCAGAACGTCCGTCTGGACTCAGTGATTCTTTCACTTTCCAGGGTTGGTATACTACACCGGACTATCTTGACGGCACTGAATTCGATTTTAATACCGACACTATGCCGATGAGCGACTTGATGCTCTACGCTAAATGGGAAAACACTAATTATCTTTCATTAACCTTTAATTCTAACGGTGGTACTCCAGTAGAGTCTCAAGCAGTTCTCTATGGTACACAGGCTAAAGCCGTTGCTAATCCAACTCGTACAGGCTACAACTTTATTGGTTGGCGTAAGACAGATGGTACCTTCTTCACCTTCGATTCTGTAATAACTGAAGATACAGAGCTGGTTGCTAGCTGGACTCCTTTTGATGTCATTTACGTTGATTATGATCCGAATGGCGGCGAAATTGCCGATGAAGATAATGAAACTTATGTTGATACTTCTACGACGTCGATTCTCCCAGAGCCAACTCGTGCTCCAGAAGGTAAATATTTCGTTGGTTGGAATGTGAATGGTCGCATTTATTACCCAGGCAATGTTGTAATGATTCTCTTATCGGATATTGCTGATGGTAGCGATACTATTACTATTGTGGCGGAATGGGGTAAAAACGTCGATAAAACATCTATTACCTACAATGCAAACACTGGTGTTGGCGATGATATAAGTATTGAGCTCGAACAAAACGAGGCCTTCACAGTTAAGAATCCTTCAGATGTAAACTATACAAAAGCAGGGCACACTCTCATTAACTGGAATTCTGAACCAGACGGCTCCGGTGTGACTTATCGCTTCAATACTCAATGGGCGGCCGATCAGCGTGCGGCACTGCCGAATGTACTTTACGCACAATGGGAACTAAATTGCCACACTCTTACAGTTCGACACATATATGAAAATGGCAGTCAGTACGATGAGACTGAGACTAGGGAAGTTTGCTACGACCAGCATTACGAAACCGCTGCTTCTACGAAAGACAGTAATTATATTGGCGTTGTTAGCTCTGGCCAAGCTGAGGGCAACATGCCGGATAATGACGTTGAGGTAGTTTACACATACACGCTTCGCGAAGTTGTTCTTACCGTAAATCACCTAGACGAGGACGGCAATCCTATGGCGCAGCCAGACACTATTCCGTACCACTTTAGTGATACATATACAGCAGCGCCAAAATCAGACCTAACTCCATACTATAATTACGCAGCCGACCATGATCTAAGCGGCGTCATTAATAACGACCTCACGATTAATATTACCTACACGAAGAAGGATTTCGTATTAACAACTCAGCATAAATATGAAGATGGTTCTGAATATGACGGAACGACAACTAGGACCTACAAATACCTCGATGAATATACGGCTACGCCTTCGACGAAGGATAGCAACTACCATGTAGTTCGCACGGAAGGTAACGCGTCTGGTCAAATTACCGGTAACACTACGGTTACATTCTTCTACGCCAAGAAACAAGCCACTATTACCACAAGACATATTGATGCTTCTGGTAATCCTCTTGCGACAACCGAAACTCAAACTGTTGATTTTGGCGACACGTATTATGTCCATCCTGCCAATAGTCTTCTAGATGTTTATGATTATACGGTTCAAGGCGCCGAATCTGGCCTAGTTAGTGGAGACGTTACTGTGACCTATGTCTACACAAAGAAACATTTCACGCTCACTGTCATCCATAAGCATGAAAACGGAACTATAATTTCATCATCGAGTGAATCGTTAGAATATGGCACTCACTATACAGCACGCCCACTTAATCGCGCAGATTTGGAGCTAATCAATACTACTGGCGTTGAAGAGGACGATATCGCTGGAAATACCGAGGTTGTTTACACTTATAGAACAAAAACCTTCACAGTTACGGTAACTCACGTTATCGAAGATGCTGATAATATTACCGAGACGCATACTGTTGAATATGGTGCTGCATGTCCAGCCACTCCAAAAACAAATCTCTTGACGGAATACACTTATACCCAAAGCGGTGACGAATGTGGCAACTCGGTCACTAGCAATCTCAATGTTATATATAATTACACCCGTAAACGTTTCAGCTTGACTATCCGCCATCTTGATGCGAACGGAAATCCAATCATAGCCGACATAGTAACCAATAATCATAAATACGGTGATACTTACAGCGATATTTCTGCCGATTCGGAAGTTCTCAAAGGATATACTTGCACAACGAACGACGCTACCTCTGGCACGTTTACTTCTAATGTTGTTATAACCTTCAATTGCGTCAAGCGTCAGTTTACGCTTACTGTTCACCATATTAAGGCTGACGGTTCCATTTTCGCCGCTGACGTTGTTACTGGATATGAATATGGCGCCCAATATGAAGCGCTACCAATTAATAATGCCTACTATACTTACGCAATCACTCAGGGTACGGCAACGGGCACTATTACCGGCAACGTCGAGGTGACATATACCTACACAAATAAAATAGCTACTATTATCGTTCATCACGTTGATGAAAACGGCGATACTCTAGTTAATGACGTAACCTTTACTAAACCTTTTGGCGAAAGATATGAGACTAGTGCGTCTACCGAAATCCCAGCTAACTACGAATTTGCTAGTCGCAGCGATAACCATACCGGCACAGCCGAAACCACCACAATTGAAGTAACGTATCATTATCAGAAGAAAGACCCTTCCTTAACTTCTTCAATTTCTATAATTGATGGTAACGACAAACTGACCAATAACTCTCATGTTTCGGAATACGAGATAGAGTATAAAGCCAAAGTTGATGGTTTCTATGGCAACTCGACCATTAGTGTGGTTAATAAACTACCATATAAGGTTGATGTAGAGAATTCTGACTTTGCTGGCGGTACTTACGATCCGAATACTAACACTATTACATGGACCGAGAACGTTACAATAACCACCGTTCCGCAAGATATTACAATCAGAAAATCACTCAGAATTACATTCACTGACATTAATAGCTCTGATCGCGTAGCAGTGAATAGGGCAAGTGGAACTATTACTCTCGACTCCGGCAAAGAACGTGTAGCCACTGGCGATACAACTTTGACAGTAGAGTATAAGAGCAAAGCTATCGTTCACTATTATCTCAAGGGTACAACTAATTCACTTAAAGAAAACCTTGAGATGACCGGTTTAGTAGGAGATGAGTTTATCGTTAAAACTGTTAAGATTGACGGTTACGATCTTGTTAGTAGCGCTCCTGCTAAAACATATCGCTTTACGGACGAAGCTATCGAAATTGTATTCGAATATACCAAGAAAGAAACTCCTCCTCCAGCTCCAGAGCCGGATAATCCAAACACTGACGACAGCAACTTAGCCCTTCTATTTAGCATTGGCTTGGGCACTATTACTAGCCTTGGAGCTATCTTCTTCTTGAATGGCGCTCGCCGAAGCCGTTAAGATTGTGCTATAATTTAACCAGTTATGGGTGGAGTGTCAAAAAAGAAGAAGTCCCGACGGGCTCTGTCTAAAATCTTCCACATTAGCACCTGGAAACTTGTCCTGGTATTGATTTTGCTAGTCTTCTTAGGTGCCACTTTGCTTCGTTTTGACCATATTAAGATGTCGGAACTTCGCGCCGAAGTCCTAACAGCTGACGAACAAGAAGATCGCGAAAAAATCATATCTTCGCTAAATGAGCTACGTAATTTCACTCTTAAACATATTGTCTTTAATATTCTTGATGACAACGGGCGAGAGCATATCATTTTTGGTACTGGTCCATTTTATCTTGAAAACCTATATATTCACGACGCAAAAGAAGCCATAAAGAAGCAACAAGAGGAAATTGCTAAAAAGGGAGTAACCAGTCAAAATCCAAACGGCAATATCTTTGCTAAAGTTGCCAAAATTTGCGACGGCAAAGCGCGTACTTACGGCTGGCCATATTATGATAAGAGGTATCTGAACTGTTATACGACAGAGCTCGCTAAATACCCTTCTTCAACTTCGCTGACCACCGATTTAGAGGCGATTTTACCTAATACTGAAGAGTATCGCTACGACTTTGCATCGCCTATTTGGTATCCTTGCGCCTCGGGTATAGTAATACTTATTGCCTTGATATTGGCAATATGGATAATGGGGCGTTTTATCTTCTGGATCGTAACATCTGTTGCGCTTTTCTTACTCAACCGTGGTAGATAAGCATAAAAAATACGAGAAAATACGCTAAACCCCTTGACAGCATCAAACAGGGGTCATAAGATAAGAGTATCAACTAACGGAGGAAAGCTAAAAATGGCTTACAAACACACTAATTCAAAGGGCGTCACTTACTATCTTCACAAGTCAGAGGTAACCCTTCGCGGCGGCAAGCCACAGACCATTTACTTCTTCACTAAGACCGAGAAGAATGCAAAGGGTACTCCATGCGACCTCCCAGAGGGTCGTGAAGTCAACGAGAACCCACGCAACGGTTTCTTGACTGTTTCCCGCAAAAAATAATTAGCGTTGGAGCTTACAACAGTGCTACAACCTTCGGGTTGTAGCATTTTTTTATCTTAGTATTAGTATGTGGAAAAACATGTGGAAAACTCTGTGTTAGAATATTAATATGAAGCGACCAACAAAGAGACAGAGCACGCTATTGAAATTCATCGAACGCTACACCGAAGAACATGATTATTCACCATCTTATCGCGAGATTATGCGCGCTATGAATCTAACGTCTGTTTCGGCGGTAGCAGAACATATTAACAATTGTGTTGCGGCTGGATATCTTAAAAAAGAGCCCAATGCCGCTCGATCTCTCAGGGTAATACCAATTAAAGACTACCATGAGACTAAAGGTTTATTCCGCCAAAAAATAGCCGAAATTGATGCACAACTAAATCCGGAACCAGATGAAGAAGGGAATATCAAGGAAGTATCAGAAGAGAAGCGTCGCAGTCTCGAGGATGATAAAAGAACCCTTAATGCAGCAGCTAATTTGCTCGACTTAGACCTCTAATGATGGTATAATATTCGCAATGAGAAAAGAACCCGGTTTTGCTTATCGTATTTTCTTAATTTTAGGCGATGCACTCGCAATCGTCTTTTCTTTTGGCTTCGCTTATTACTTCCGCACCCATATTGATTCTCGTCCATACTATTTTACTTCCGAGATTCGAGATTTTATCGTATCTAATATTATTCTTCTACCTATCTGGTTAGTCATTTTAACAAGTCTTGGTCTATATTCTCGTCGAGTTTTAGCACGTAGGGGCTTAGAGTATTGGCGTCTCTTTTTAGCCTCGATCCTAGGCGTCATGACTATTATTACCTACGACTTCTTTGCAACAGCATATTTTGCGCGCGGATCTTTATTCCCGGTTCGCACGATTGCGCTTTATGCGATTATCTTTAACTTTATTGTCTTAGTCATTACACGTTCGATTATTCGCTCTGTCCGTCAATTTCTTTTACGTAGAAATATGGGCCTAATCCGGACCTTAATTGTCGGCGACAGCGATAATACGGAGCAACTTTTAAGAGGCATAACGCCAGAAAGCGGTTTTAAGGTTGTCGGTGTCGTAGCGAACGAAAAATACATTCCTGAAGAATGGCGCAAGCGTAAATATGACGATTTGAATACGGCCTTATCGCGACTACGTCCTCATGCAATTATTCATACGGGTTCAAAGAACATTGAAGCCGTTAACAAGGCCGCTATTGATCACCATGCTCTCTATTATTATTCGCCGGCCGAAGACTCTATTATTGTTCAGAGTGGTAGAGTGGAGTTTGTCGCAGCGGTGCCAATTATTCTAATTCGTACGACGCCACTTAGCGGTGGCGCAAGATTCTATAAGCGTATTTTAGATATTATTCTTGGCTTAATTCTTACACTTCTTGCCGCTATTCCTATGTTAATCATCTATATCGTACAGAAGATAATTGAGCCAAAATCGCCAGCCATCTATAAAGATATACGCTTGACGCGTTTTAATCGTGAATTTCCTCTTCTTAAGTTCCGCAGTATGAAACAAGAATATTGCGGTCTTACTCCTGAAGAAGCTTTTGAGAAAATGGGTAGACCAGAATTATCAGAAAAGTATCGCAAACAAGGTGATTACATTAAAGACGATCCGCGCTATACAAAATTTGGCGCATGGCTTCGCAAATCTTCGCTTGATGAAATACCGCAATTCCTTAATGTATTGAAAGGCGACATTTCCCTTATTGGGCCACGTGCACTTCAGCCGGGAGAACTGAAAAATTACGGTGATCGCGGTCTTTTACTTTCCGTTAAATCTGGTTTAACTGGTCTCGCACAAGTATCTGGTCGTCGGAACATTTCTTTCAATGAACGTCGTGCTCTTGATATTTATTACGTTCAAAACTGGACTCCAGCACTAGATGTACAAATCTTCTTTAGGACGATTGCTTCGGTTCTTCATCACGATGGCGCGAAGTGATACTCGTTGATCCTTTTCCTCGGAAGACAATTTTATAGCCTAAATAATTCGAGACCATACTGGAGGCAGAACCAAAAGTATAGCACGAAATAATGGCAGCAGACTAGCGCAAAAGCGGATTATATGATATAATATATAAGCTGTCAAAAAATGACCACTTTGGCAGTTTTTCTTAACTGGCGGTCTGCACCTTTGAAAGGGGAAAAGAATGAAAACTTCCTACATCTTGGGCGGTTTAAACGACCCCGCAACAACATTTGAAGTTGCAGGATCGGTTTACTTCTCAAAGAATTATCATGCCAAGTACTACACTATCAAAATGGTAACCATCGAGCAGGGAAGGCTTTGTCTTTATTATCTGGTGAATGATCTCTCCGAGAAACTCATGACGCCAGAGCAGCACTACATCAAGCTGAAGCCAAACCCCGATTCTGTCAAACTCGTTATCAAGGAGTACGAGCCGCATAAGC
Organism: uncultured Candidatus Saccharibacteria bacterium; assembly: GCA_946537195.1. Classification (GTDB taxonomy): domain Bacteria; phylum Patescibacteriota; class Saccharimonadia; order Saccharimonadales; family Saccharimonadaceae; genus UBA2834. Next base: position 28,817 of record CAMNFE010000003.1, read on the forward strand.
ACGGTACGTCGCATGTTGTCTACTACCTTGTAGATAGCGTTTATACTCCGGCTAGCGGCGAATACTTCCGCTTCCGCAAGTACGAGGCTGACGTCGATTGGCCAGCTAGCGACAACGCTACTTGTAATGTCAGCGCTGCATTTCTGGCAGAGCATGGCTACGTTTGTACTGACGAGCTGGACGATGACGGCGAAAGTTTCTACACGATCTATCGCAGGAAGCACTAGTTCCCATTTGACCGCGGGTCCGCGTATTGGACCCGCCTTTTTTATTGGCGTAAAAGAGATATCCATTGTAAAATAAAGCTAATGGTTTATTCTGAAAAAATTAATAAAGCAATCAAAGTTGCTACCCGGCTTCACGATGGTCAATTCCGCAAAGGCTCAACAATTCCTTATATCGCACATCCTTTTGCGGTTGCATTATTAACTCAAAAATATATAGACAGTGAGGATACGTTTATCGGTGGCGTGCTGCATGATGTGCTTGAAGACGTGCCTGCGCGCAATTATACCTCAGAGGACTTAGCTAACGATTTCGGTCATGATATTTTAAATATTGTCGAAACGGTATCAGAGCCAGATATCAAAACTCCAACCCAAGAAGCATGGCGTGCGCGCAAGTATTCATACCTAAATAATATCCAAAACTCTAACGACATTCGTCCTCTGATTATTTCGGCTTGTGACAAAATGCATAATATGGGTGAGCTTGCCTATGGATACGACGAATTGGGAGAAAGCATCTGGACTTATTTTGCAGCTAAACGTGAACGTGAGATATGGTTCTACGAAGAAGTGTTAAATATTCTCAAAACAAAAGTGCTCCCGCCAGAACTGATTGAAGAGTACATAAGTCGTCTAGATAAACTTAAGTCACTTGAGTAAAAACAAGAAATATGCCCCTCAAAAAAGCGATTCCGGATTATAATTCCGAAATCGCTCTTGTTCTGTCTTTATGATTAACGGCGCTTCGCGCGTAGTACAAAGTAGGCTACCGCAGTGAAGGCTCCGCCCATGCCGATCAAAACAGGCAAGTTAATATCGGCAGTTTTAGGGTTCTTGACTGTAGTTTTACTCGTCTTTACGACTTTCGGCTGATTGCTAGTATTCGTATTGCTGTTTTGATTAGTTGGAGTGTTTGGTTGATTCTGGTTTTGGTTAGATGGGTCTGGGTCAGTTGAAGCGTCGGAGCTGCCAGCTAACGCCGTAAAGTTAATTGTTGAGGAATCCTTCGAGTTACCCGCAACATCATAAACCGTAGCGTATGCGCTATATTTTTTGCCTTTTTCAAGGTTGCTTAAACTAAAGGTTTTAATAGTTGCAGCAGTCGCACCAGTTCCGGTAATGGCATATGGTTCGACTGAATCGGTGAATTCATTTGCGCCATCTTCTTTATAGTGCCAGATAATCTTTCCAAGACCACTCTGTGTGTCTGTGACGCCGATTTTTAGTACAGAACTGTTATCTGTAATTTCTGTTACAGAGAAGCCGGTGCTGATAGTTGGAGCAGTCTTATCGATATTACTTACTGTAAAGGTTTTAGCAGCGGTTTCGTTGTTACTGTTCTTGAACCAAATTGTATATGTGCCGTTCTGGGTAATGGTTTGTTGGACGGTTGCGTTTTTTGCAGGAGAAGAAACTGCAGTCCAAGAAGTTGGAGTTGTATTTGAAGTATTCCCGTTATTCAATGCGGAATTACTAATATTATATGCTTGGCTACTTGCTGTAGCGCTGACCGTCACGTTTCCATTAGTCCATGTCGTGCCGTTTTGAACGGTCGGATTTTCGGTGCTCAAATCGGCGAATCTGTTGATATGAAAGCTAACGCTGCCCCAACCAGAACTTTTATCAAAGCCAGCCGTGTCTATATCTTCGGTATTTAGTTTTAGGAAGTTATATACCTGATCGTAATTATAATCATTGTGTTCTAGCAAAATATTCGCAATCGAAGCCGATAATAGTGGAGCAGAGGCGGAGGTGCCATCTACTACACCGAGGCCAGAATCAGGATTTTCTTCATAGATACCATTAGGAAGAAGCAATTGTTCGCCCGGCGTTACGAAATCTACGCCATCGCCTCGTTGAGAGAACGAAGCGACATCGTTATTGTAATTAACGGCGCCTACGCCGATTGTGTATTGACTTGAAGCAGGGTAAGACACGTAATGTGCACCATTTGCATAATCGTTTCCAGTAGCCGCAACGATGATAGTTCCAGCATTTTTCGCCTCTTTCAAAACCGATTCAAATTCAGCGAACCCTTCCGGAGAAGCGGATGCAAAGTTTTCAACGCGATATCCTAGGCTCATATTGATAACATCAACATTGCCTTTCAAATCTCGAATAGCCGTCAAAATACCAGTCGAGTTAAAATCGCTGCCCGTACCTACGCGAACTGGTACGATCTTTACGTTGCGAGGTGTAGATTCGGCAATCGTACCCGCAACGACGGTGCCATGTGTATTATGGATCGTTGCTGTATTGATACTACTATAGTTATCACTTTCGTCGGGATTATTATCGTTCGCATAATAATCGTGGGCCAAATTCATATCTAAACGGTCTTTAGGATAGTTGCTTTCAAAAGCTATATGAGTAGCTCTAATACCAGAGTCTAGAACTGCAACTTTTACTTCTTTTGTTGAAGAAGAAACAGCGCGATTATATTGATTTAGATTCATTTTTTCTACGCCCCAAGCCAAACATTGGTCAGAGATACTTGTGGCATAACTATAGGTATAGGCACCGCTATGGTTAGTGCATTTATCTATCTCTTGATCGCCGACAGTGTCTAAATCAACATCAAAAGGATTAAGGTCGGAATCGGTAATAGTCAAAGGCAAATCTAACATTACGCTATCAACTTTGTCGCTATTCTTAAAGTTGAGATAATATTCGGACGCTTTTTCGCTATCCGCAAAAGTGATAATATAGACGTTCTTTGCTACTTCCTCGTACTTAATAATGTCAGGATTTGTTTTTAGATCATATACATTTGGAACCGTCGCAATTAATTTATGCGTCTTTAAGGACTGCTCGACGACTTCGCTCTTGACGCCCGACTCTTTACTGATTTCTTGTATCTTCTCGTCTTTTGTAGTAATAAGTTCTTCCTCGCTAGCTTGCGTTTTTGGTGCCGCAACAAACAGTGCACCTGCGACTAGACCAGCCGACGCTAGTGATATGGAAAAAAGTAACGACTTTTTTCTCCTGACCATAAAATGACCTTTCTCTTTTTGACCGTTTTAATGTTTATTTTGACCTATTGTAATTCCATTATAAGCATAAACGATAACAAAAATCAAGCCCACTTAGTCGTTTTTGCGATTTTCTTCTGCTTCATATCATTATTGAGAATCGGGAAAGAATTATAACATAAAAAAATGGCTCCCCCGGCCAGACTCGAACTGGCAACCTCGAAGTTAACAGCTTCTTGCTCCACCATTGAGCTACAGGGGAAGGTAATCTAAGTGTACAAAGATATAGGTAAAAAGTCAAGTTTTTGACAATAAGCACTTGCATTTTATTGATAAGTATGTAACAATATAACCACAAAAGGTCAAAATAAAAATACAAAAAGAGAAAAATATGAAAAAATTGCACGCCTCCGCCTTTTTGGCTACGGCTGCCTTGATGGCTGCCAGCCCATTTATAGGCGCAGTTGATGTAAGTGCTGCATCAACATCATTTAGCGACTACGGTACGCTAAATAGAAACACGTTAAATAATGTGTTTTCTCGTTCAAAAATTTATTACACCGACAACACCGTAATTACTGCGGTTAAGGTTGGAGAAGCCGGTACCCTCGGTCAAAGCTTCACTACGGAAAGCGGCGATACCTTTTCGTCTGGCAATTTGAAACCGGGCGAAAGCTTTACGGCTCTAATTGAGCATAGTACAGCAAAAGACGCAGAGGGCAATGAGCTTGATGTGTTATTTAAAGTATCTGACGTTATTTACTGGAATAATGAATTAAATGAAGATGGTACAACAAAGTCACGCACAAGCGTAAACTTTAGTAGGAGTATTGTTGGCTCAACTTCCGCAACACATCCAACCAACGACGAAGCGCAACAGGGTACGACAATTCATGCAGGCGATCCGATTATTGCCTGGAATAACGCCACCCGTTCCGACTCTCTTTTCACGGTTGAATTTTGTAAAAGGGTCAATAATCAAACAACCTATAAAGCTGCAACGGATAGTTGCGATATCGCAACGGACATGACAAGTGTCAGTAGCATGATGTGGGACTTTGATGTGCCAAACAGCAACCGCAATAAAGACGACAGTGGTAATCCTATAGTTAAACCAGATGGCTGGTATGATTACGGCGAAGATGCTGATAAGCGATTCCACGGCAATGAAGGTATTTTGCCAGCCCTTGGCGCCAATACTATTTACATGAATATGAATAAAAGTACCGACGGAACAACTCTTTCCACAGAGCAGGGTGGTTTTTCTGTAAAAGATATTAATGGTGCAGCCTTCGACGGTATCTGGTTTGGTAACTCAATTATGGTTACTTCAACCGGACTTAGCGGTAGCTGGTCCTATCGTTATAGTGGACGTGGTTGCGGAATCGGGTTCTTCTTTGGCTCAGCAGTGCCTTATGCAATGCCTCAGCCAGTAAAGTCCGTCGATAAGACATCTGCAAAAGTTGGTGACACTGTGACTTATAGCATTGTTCAGGAAGTTCCTAACAACTATTCCAGCGAAGTTGATATGATTACCTTTGCTTCCTTATACGGTAATTATTCTGCTATCCCACAGAACAAAGGTTATGCCTCTCTAAAGATTACCGATACCTTCCAGGATGGTCTCAAGATGCCAGCTGCCGAAGCGGTAAAAATTACCAATGAAGCTGGAGTCGACGTAACGGATAAGTTTACGATTAATATCGACGGCCAAAACCTTACTGCAGAAGCTAAGAATGCGGCAACAAATATTGACCTTTACGGTCACACCTTCACAATCAAAGTCGAGACGGTAGTTACTAGCAACGTAGCTATTTCTCCAGTTGAGAACACCGCTAAAACTACCTTTACTCCTGCTGGCGATACGACCGGTCAAGACCTTCCATCTAACAAGGTTGAAACTGGCCTGGTTCGCACTGTTATTACTAGACACGTAGACGATAAAACCGGCAAAGAGATTGCTGATCCTAGCAGAAAAGATTATCCACAGGGAAGCGACTATTCAACTAGCGCACTCCAAAAATTACCAAAAGGCTATGAGCTAGTTAAGATTCCAAGCAATGCAAAGGGCACGGTTGAAGGAAAAGATATAGAAGTAATATATCGTTATCGCAAGATTGCTAACCCAAATACTCTTGATGCTAGTACAGGCGCATTTATCGGTGCAGCTCTTGCGGGAATTGTAGGTGGTGGACTCTTCTTTGGAGTAAAGCGTCGCCGCTAAAAACCTAAATCATATTTTTCTCATTAAAGCAGCCACCTTCGTTGTGGCTGCTTTTGACACCAGGTAGCTAAACAGATATACTAAACACAAGAGAAAACAAGGAGTTTTACTATGTGTGGAATTGTCGGTTATGTTGGAAACAGGGAGGCGCAGAATGTATTAGTTAATGGTTTAAAGCGCCTAGAATATCGCGGCTACGATTCCGCCGGTATAGCGACCCTTGATGATTCAAATAAGCCTCATATCGCACGCTCAGTCGGTAAAATTGTTGAGCTAGAAGGCGTTCTATCTGCGAAACCGCACGAAGGGCATCTTGGTATTGGCCACACTCGTTGGGCTACTCACGGCGGCGTAACGGTATCTAATGCTCACCCGCACCATGCTGGAAATATTTATCTTGTTCACAATGGTATTATCGAAAATTACAAAGAGCTTAAAGAAAAACTATCAAACTATGAATTTAAGTCCGATACCGATACTGAAGTTCTTGCTGCTCTTATTGATAGTAATTATAAAGAAGGTACATCGCTTAAAGATGCCGTTGCAAAAGCAGTCAAGCAAGTCCGCGGTACCTATGGTATAGCTGTTTTTTCTCCTCTAGAACCAGGTACAATTGTAGTCGCACGTCTAGGCTCGCCACTAATTATCGGTCTTGGCCAAGATGAGACAATTATTGCATCAGACGCATCGGCTCTACTTGGCTATACTCGCGAAGCAATCTATCTAAATGATGGAGAGCTTGCCGTTTGTACGGGTAGCGGAGCAGAAGTATTTAATTTGAACCTCAAACATCTCAGTGCTAACCCTGAAACTATTGAAGGTGATGTTGAGCAAATACAAAAGGGCGGCTACGATCATTTCTTGCTTAAAGAGATTATGGAGCAAGCGACAACATTGCATAATACACTTTCTGGACGCATTGATCCGAAAAACGGCAAAATGCATCTTGGCGGTCCAAATCTCACCGCAAAGGAAATGCGCGATATTAAGCATGTGGTAATCGTCGGTTGTGGTACGGCGTATTATGCGGGCCTTCTTGCATCTTATTATATGGAGCAACTCGTTCCAGATCTTACGACTGAGGTAGTAATAGCGTCTGAATATCGTTATCGTTCTTTCCATTTGCCAAAGAACTCTGTTGCGTTAATCGTTTCTCAATCTGGCGAGACTGCCGATACTTTAGCTTGTCTTCGTGAAATTAAAAAACGTGGCGTTAAGACCTTAGGTATCGTTAATGTGATTGGCTCTACAATTGCTCGCGAAGTTGATGGTGGTACATACGTACACGCTGGCCCAGAAATATCAGTTGCATCTACCAAAGCATTTACCGCGCAGGTTGTTACGATGGTCATGTTTGCTGGTATGCTTGCTGAATATCATGGTGGAAATGCTGAGTTGATTGCTAAAGTTACAAAAGAACTAGCCGCTTTGCCAAAAGAGATCGAGAAAACACTGCACGAGCATCATGACGAAATCAAAGCTCTCGCGAAAAAATATGCTAAATACAACGATGCACTTTATCTTGGTCGTGACACGGCCTATCCAATTGCGCTGGAAGGTGCGCTCAAGTTGAAAGAAATATCCTACATCCATGCCGAAGGTTACGCATCTGGCGAGCTAAAGCACGGTCCGATTGCGCTTGTTGATGAAACTTTCTTCGAAGTCTTCGACATTCTTGATAACTGGCTATTTGATAAGTCTATCGGCGGTCTTCATGAAGTCCGAGCACGTGGTGGTAAAGCAATCGTCTTTACGAATAGTAAAGCCGAAATTGAAGCAGACGATATAATTCGCATTGATAGTAGAATTAAGATCCTCACTCCACTATTGCTCAATACTCTCCAACAACTCTTTGCATATTATGTTGCCGTTGATCGCGGAAATGACGTCGACCAACCGCGCAACCTCGCCAAGTCGGTAACAGTGGAGTAGTATGCCTAAACGTTCGCGTTTTATTAGGAACCCAGAGAAAAAAGCTCAGCGCGCTCAGAAAAAAGCGCGCAAGCTTGCTGAACGCGAACGACCTGAATATCCACGCATTGATTTAAAATCAATTCTTTACTGCATGCGTATTTATCGCAAAGCCGTAGGTTCGCGCCGTTTCTTCTTCTGGTTTTATCGCGTTGTGACTTCCGTCGTGCCGTCTGTTACTGCGGTTCTCGCTGGTGAAGTTGTTAACCAGATTCAATACGGTATTAATACTCAGGATTTTAGCGGCTTCATTATCTTTGTTGTAGTGCTTTTATCGATTCAATTCGTAGATGTGGTTTTAGGCGCAATTTATCGCATGCTTGCTATTTCGACCAGTCAAGAAACCTACATTTATGTCAGCGAATTAATAGCATCTAAATATATTAAAATTCCGCTTTCTATGCGCGAAAGTCGCGAGTTCGCCGATAAATTTGAGCGCGTTCGTGAATTTGGTCTTTCTATCGAATCCGTCTCGGGTAGTGCTATAACTGTAGCGTCATCGGTTATTGGCTTAGTATCCGTCATTGTCGCAACGATGTTTGTTAGCCCGCTCATTACTGTTATTGTTATTATTGCGGCTATTCCATCCTCGGTTATTAGTCTACGCTTGGCGGCACGCAATCGTCGCAACTGGCGTGAGTTCACTAAAGATCGTCGTATAGCTTGGATGATTGAGCGCAAGATTACCAGCTCTGATTCGGCACTAGAAATCGAACTCAATGGACTATCGCGCCAGCTGGTTCAGCAAATGATTAAAGCTCGCCGCCGCAGTCAAGAACAAGACATCAATGATGAACGCGCTTTCTTTTGGCCACGCTTTGGTGCGAATGTCTTCCAGGACGTAATTGGTTATGCGGTATTAATTGTTGTTTCGATTGAGATTATTCTTGGTCGTCTCGAAATCGGTTCTTTCGTTTCTACGCGTACGCTTCTTAATCAGCTCACGAACAGTATCTCGTCATTGTTTTCCAGCATTACAGAAATTAGCACCAGCCTTGTCAATGCGACTGATTTCATGGAATTTATGGAGACTCCAGCTCAACATTCTGGCGACATTAAGATTACTAATATTCCAAAGATCGAGTTTCGCAATGTAAGTTTCACTTATCCGCGCTCTGATATTCAGGCTATTAAAAATGTTAGCTTTACTCTCAATCCTGGCGATAGTCTTGCTATTGTTGGTGAGAACGGGGCTGGCAAAACTACGCTCATTAAATTATTAATTGGAGCCTACACTCCAACCGAGGGGGAAATTCTCATTAATGATCAGCCGCTTGAACGCATTGATCGCGAGTCGTATCTTGCTCAAATTGGCGCACTTTTCCAGGACTATTCGCGTTACGATTTTGCGACACTGGGCGAAAACGTCTGGTTCGGTAATGTCGACAAGGCATATAATCGCAAAGATATTCTAGCCTCACTTCACGACGCTGGTTTAGATGAATTAGTAGGAAAGTATAAGAATGGACTCAATCAAGTTCTCTCAAAGGATATTGATGCAGAAAATGCCGCAAACCTTTCCGGCGGACAATGGCAACGCTTAGGCATCGCGCGCGCCTTCTTCCGTTCTCCAAACGTTCTCATTCTCGACGAGCCAACTTCGTCCGTAGATGCCAAGTCTGAATATGAAATCTTTCGTAATATCATTAAAAAACAAGAAAACAAAACTACCATTATTATTTCGCATCGTTTTTCTACCGTCCGCAAAGCAGAACGTATCATTGTGCTAGATGCTGGCCAAATTAAAGAGCAGGGCACCCATGACGAACTCGTTAAACAAAATGGAATTTATAAAGAAATGTTTGAACTTCAAGCTGAAGGTTATTCATAAAAGGAGTACAATAGACTTATGCGTAAATACAGAAAGACAATTTTTGCCATTACAATTGTGATCGCCATTATTATCCTTCTTGGTCTTATTACGGTAATAATCGCACCTAAAACCCTTGTCGACACTACTTATGACATTATTATTTTGATAGTTTCTAGTATTAGTATTGCATTAGCTATTTATTCGGAAATTGGCTTTAATCGGGAATCTCGCCGCGTTGAGAAGATGGTAAAACAAATTGAAGAAATGCGTAAAAATGTCGATAACGATATGGCCATCGATAAAAATGTTCGCTACAAGCTCGATAAAATCATTGCACTAGACGAACAGATTTACAAAAAAGTTGGTGGTCGCAAAAAACCAAACGACCTCGTTAAAGAGGCTAAGGCTACTGAGGCAAAAACCTCAAAGTCTTAACATTATAATTCCGCTCATGCTAAAATTAGTACATGGATATTAATCTTCTTGATTTTTATTCGCGACTTGGTACGATTGCTATAATCTTGGCGCTTGGCTTTCTATTAGGAAAGTTAAAACTTATTTCTCCGAAGACTAATAAGGACCTCGTTACTCTTTTATTGACGGTGTTCATGCCCGCATCTCTCTTCATGGCTTTTCCAACTTCATATAGCGACGAAACATCTGGCATCTTTTTCTCGGGTCTTATAGGCGGCTTTATTGTTATGATCGCAATCACTTTATTGTCGCTCGTTATTTTTAATAAGAAATGGTACAAGGGCAAAATGCGCTATGAATCGCAATTCGCTCTTATTTTTAATAATGCTACTTTTCTAGGTTATCCGATTATTTCTAGCACCTTTGGGCCACAAAGCACAGCCATCGTTGCTTACTGCGGCTTTATTATTGCATTTAATATTGCACTATTTTCCTACGGCGTTTATCTCTTTAAACGTAAAGTTGACGCCAAATTATTATTAAACGTTCTTACAAATCCTAATATCATTGCTGTTGTTCTTGGAGTAACTGTGTTTATGACTAGCTTTAAAATCCCGGCGTTTATTGACGATGCGGTCGTTTATACGGGCAGTGCAACAACAGCACTCTCAATCATTTGTGTCGGCTATATGCTTAGTACGGCTAAGTTTTCGCAACTTCTTAAAAAATGGAAACTTGCAATTACGGCAGTTATTCAGCTAATAATTGGCCCACTCGCAACATATTTACTACTAGTTGCGATTCAATATATCGCGCGTAATGCGGGTATGGACTTTCCGGATGAAGTTATTGTAGTATGTACGCTTATTCAGGCTTTACCGACAGCGACTAGCCTTGGCTTATTTGCTTCGAAATATGGCGGCGACGAGAAAGAGGCTTCGCAACTTGTTACGATGTCGACTCTCTTTTCAATTGTTACTCTCCCACTCATGATAGGGCTTCTTCTTATTCACTGATGCTATAATTAAAAGAAATAACAGTAGGGATAACTATGGCGGAAAAATCTGATAAGAATCAGGATGACAGAACTATTATTAAAGATCGTGCGTCAAGAAAGCCAATCGCTTCCGTTAAAATGCCGCATGGCTGGAAGGTGGTAAATACTAATATTGATTATAAAAAAAGTACACTAGAAATCCCGTACGCCATTACTATTGAACTTGAGAATCAAACTGGATCCAAAGTTATTATCGATAGCGGTGATAGCTTCGTGAATCAAGGCGCCGTCGCCTATTATCACAATCAAGTCCCACATACGATGCAGCACCATTTTACTACAGTCGATAAATACCTTGATGGCTATGTTGATAACTACACGAAAAATAGCAAAAAGACAGCAGAATTCAAAGAAGAATTGCCAATTCCACTTGCTGGCTATAATCGCGATGACGATTTCGTTAAGCATCGCACGTCTGTCGAACAAGAAGTTCAAAAAGCCGCCGCTGCGTCTGGTGGTCGCGTAGTTATTAATGGGATTTATTGCGATAGTGCATGTCGTGCATATAAACACGGTAAAAATACTATTATTGCTTATACGCGTGAAATTGGTAGTCAGGCTGGTTTAGCGAACCTTGGCATATTTGGCGGCGATGGCATTAATAATACTGTCGATAATTTGGGAAATCTCGTAAAAACCGCAAAAGATAAAACCATGGCAGCTGCTAAAAGCAGTGACGGTGGCGGATCAATCCTTAACCATTTGGCACAAAGAGGAATAATTAGTAATTTACTTGGCAATAAAAAACGCAGTCAACCTAATCGTTTAGTCGAAACACAACAAAACCCAAGCGTTGATACGGATGACGAAGATGTAGAAGTAAGAGAAAAACAAGATATCGAAGACGATAGTCCGGTTTTATTTGGTCGCATGAATAAGCCAGGGCAGGGGGAGTGGATCGAATGGAAAGCTGGTCCAATTTTCATGTTAATCACTCCAGAAGCAGATTATGAAGAAATTCTCAAAAATGATTTTAAACAAATTTGTTCGTCTTTTAAATTATCACAAGAAGTAAATCGTGAATTCCAAGATCTGACAACGCAGATGGAAGAAGAGCAATAATATTATTTGTAAACAACTCTGATAGTATGATTTGCGCTTATATTACTAAACGTATAAGAGCTTGTATTTCCTGACACTTTTTTACCATCGACTTCAATAAAGCTTAACTTCTTGCCACTATTTGGCTTATATGAAATTTTCACATTTTGGTTTGCCATATATAAATTAGAATGCGTGATCGAACCGTTATCGCAGGATGTTTTAACGGTGAAAGTTTTAATACTTACAACTATATGAAGGTTGTTGCTATAGTTGCTGCCCGATGCGTCAACGCCAGCAAATTTGCTGTCGGCGACCTTACCATTGCGCCAATTATCCATTATCTTTTTTGTTGCCGCAATTTGGTTTTTGGCGGTTGAATCTTTTGGTTTTGGCGTCATATTTGAATAATGCCCCCAGTTAACTTTCGTTCCGCCACCAATCGTACGACTAGTTCCGCTTTGATATATTCTTTTCGGATTAGATTTTGTGCCCATATAGACAAAAGTGTGACCACTTCTCGCGACAATGTCGCCATAATGAATACCGCCAGAGCTAATTAGGCTTTTTAAGCTTTTATGTGGATAAGTTACAGTTACGTATTTCGAATAGCTCTTTAGTGATTTTACGGCCGCATTTGGTTTGGATCCATTATTCCCATCATCGAACCAAATATTTCCTGATTTTACATTCTTGCCGCCGAATAAACCTTGCCGTTTAAATGATACAGTCGGTAATGTAATGCAAGTTTGTGACTTATTATTGCTACCAGTACTAAGTTTACTAAGGTGCTTATTTGTGCCAACCTTGGTTTTATCGTAAGTTTGAGAATAAGAGCCAGGGCTACCGCCTCTATATTCGCGACCATATATAAAGTAGTATGTTTCAATCATAGTGTGGCGCCATGGCTCCAACGCAGCAACGCGATCTCTAATTTTTGGCACGGTCACGCTAATCGTTTTTGTCCCTGCATTATATCTTGCATTGCCGGCACTTTTCACTGTTATTTTCGCAGTGCCAGCGCCTTTAGCGGTAATTAGTCCGCTTGCATTGACGGTTGCTACTTTTGTGTTGCTACTACTATAAGTAACCTTTAAATTATCGCTAGCTTTGCCGTTAAGGTTTCTTTGGCTACCGGTACTATAAAGTGTTACTGAGTCGAAGCTAGTTGTTATAGCGGCGGTTTTCTTTCCTGCCACGACGTTTACGGTAACTTTGGCAACCTTACCATTATGGGTAGTAGCAGTAACGGTTGTTTTTCCAGCAGATATGCCAGTAATAGTGCCGCCATATACGGTTGCAATTTTTGTATTTTCGCTCTTCCAGGTCACGATTGGGTTACTTACGGAAGATGGTAAAACTGTTGCAGAAACGAAAACACTTTTACCTACCGTTACGTTGATACTTGAAGTACTTAACTTGATACCTGTCGCAGGAATTACAACCGTAATTGTTGCAGTCGCCTTTTTGCCATTGTTTGATTTAGCGGTAATCGTAACGCTACCGCCTTTCCTTCCTGTCACCAGGCCATTATTAACTGTCGCAACGCTAGTATTACTGCTGCTCCAAGTGATTGCTTTTGAAGTTGCATTGCTCGGCGATACGCTCGCGTTCAATCTGACACTTGCGTTCACATTAATTGTTGCTTTCGTTGGTGTAATATTTACTCCGGTTACCGGCACATTAATAGGAGTTGCTTTTTTAACTGTTATAGTAGCGCTGGCAGTTTTGCCATTGTGGGTACGTGCGGTAATTCTCGTACTTCCGGCGGATCTGCCAGTGACAGTACCGTTGCCACTTACTGTTGCTATGGACGTATTAGACGACGACCATGTCACGGTTTTATTCGTAGCGTTGCTTGGCGAAACGGTAGCATTTAACCTTGTGCTTGCTCCAACGCTGATAGTTTCGCTTGACCTATCTAATCTAATTCCGGTCGGATTAACTACTGTTGGCTGGCTTGGTTTATTAGGTTCGCTTGGAGTAGGGGCGCTAGGATTACTTGGATTTTGCTCTGGTTTTTTCTTTACGGTAACTTTTGCCGACGTTCTAACGCTATTGTTAGCGATAGCATTTATTGACGTTACGCCTTCTGATATCGCTTGTACGACACCGTTCTCTACAATTGCGATTTCTTCGTCGTCGGTGCTCCAAATTACAGTATCTGTTGTATCGGACGGCTCTACTGTAGCAGTAAACTTGTAGCTATCGCCTACGTATAATTCTATAGTTTCTTTATCTAAACTTATCTCTCTAGCTGGTTTTTTCTCTTCTTCTTCATCATCACCACTTGGGCTTGATGGTGAGCTTGGGGTTGATGGAGTGGATGGCGTTTGTTGTTCTGGGGCGCTAGTCTGTTCCTCTTTAGTAGGAGTTGGACTAGGGGAGACTAAATTTGAAACAAAAGCTATAATTCCGAAAATAAGGATCGAGACTGCCAAAAAACCACCGCAGACAGCTAAAATAAAATTCCTTCTTCCGTTTTCGCCTTCGAAATCCATAGTTGACCTTTTTCTAAATTATACCATAAGCGTAAAAGAGTGAATCTATACAATGTTTTGATATTGTTAATAGCCTAAGACTGTAAAGCTATATAATATAAATTATGGAATATAAACCAGTTTTTCCAGAAAAAGCAACGGATGAAGAACGTCAGATGAAATGGCGAGAAATTGCCGAGATAACAGATAGCGATTTTGGTTTTAATACGCCTAGAATAAAGGGTAATAAGATTAAATTTAACGTAAGATTATTAATGCAAAGAAGCGATGGTCTGATTTGTGTCGTAAGGTCTGAAAAATATGGTTATATGCAGCTTCCTGGAGGTGGGATCGAGAACAGTGAAAGTATTACTGATGCTTTACTTAGAGAAGCGCGAGAAGAAACTGGATTTCTAATTAAAACCATTAGACCGATCGGATATGTCGTAGAGAAACGCGAAGATAAACGCAATAAACACGATTGGGACCAAGCTATTTCATTTATTTTTAGTGCTTTACCAGGGGAAGAAGTTGGCACGGACTATACGGAAGATGAAAATGCCGAAAGCTTCAAGCCGATTTGGATTAGTTTAGAAGATTTTATTGCTGAGCAAGAAAAAAATGAAAGCAAAAAAGAAAACTATAGTGGATGTTTTTCAAATAGACGCGATTTAAAAATTGCAGAATTTTTTAAATCACTAATAGACTAAAATATCACTAAAAAATCGGCCAAAATGCCGAGTTTCTTATAATCTGGTGGGGGCAGCTGGGTTTGAACCAGCGACCAATCGGTTATGAGCCGACTGCTCTAACCACTGAGCTATGCCCCCGTATGTAAAAGTATATCATATCTAGAACGATTCTCTCAGCATCTAGCCTATAGAATCTGAAGAAAACACAATTAGTTCTATTAGCGTAAGCGAAACTGATATAATATAAGCGTATATGTGGCTAAAGATTCAAACTTTTTTCCGAAAAATCCGTTATTACGCTAAGCGCGATATCTTTACGCTGCGCAATATTATTACAGTACTTGCAATCCTGGTTTGTTTTTATTGGGCTTGGGGCGCAATTTCGGCGACAGCACGTAACTGGACGCTAGAACAAAAGCTCAAAAGCAAAGAGCTTGAAGCCGCTAAGATGGAGCTTGAAGTGGAAAACAATCGGTTAGAGCAGCAGTATTTTAAAACCGAAGAATATCAAGAATTAATGGCGCGGATTAAGTTGGGTAAAAAAGCCAAAGGCGAGACGATGGTAGTCCTTCCAGAGAACTCCGAAAAAGCTCGTACAAAATACCTCAAAATTGAGTCGGCTCAATCAGAGCTGCGTAGCAATTTTTCGCAGTGGCTTGACTTTTTGTTCGGTTAAGCGTAAAATATATAACATCGTCGCGGGGTAGAGCAGCCTGGTAGCTCGTCTGGCCCATAACCAGAAGGTCGTTGGTTCAAATCCAACCCCCGCCACCAAGATTTTAGGCCATTTGGCCATTTTTTATTGCATGAAAAAGCTAGCCACATAGGGCTAGCTTACTAGATTCTTTCGCAAGCTTCTCGTATAATCGCATTCCACTCGTTAGCTGGATGTGGAACTAGTGCAATATTGTCTACGGTGAGATCGTAGCAGATTGCGAACGATAGCTCTTGCGCTAAAACTGCAGCATGTGGGGCCATCACGGTCGCACCAAGCAGCTTGTTATTTTTCTTCGCAACAATCAACTTAATAAAACCGTTATGCGTGTCGGAAGTGTTAGCCTTTGGAATCGTATCGAGCGGAACGACAACTTTTTTAATCTTTTTGTCGGCACGAATACAGTCGTCTTCGGTCTCGCCGACTTGCGCAACTCCTGGATATGTATCCGTTACGCGCATGATGCCGCGGTAATCAGCAATCGCTTTTGATTTACCGACAATGTGCATTGCTGCAACGCGTCCTTCAAGTTCGGCTTTTTCGGTTGAACTATGGCCACCTACGACATCGCCTGCTGCATAGATATGCTTTTGCGACGTTCGCATCGTGATATCAACACTAATGCCGCTTCGATTAAACTTGACACCCGCATTTTCTAACCCTAAATCAACATTCGGCGCGCTACCAGTACACATCAAAACTTCATCAACGCGAATCGATTTTTCTTGACCGCCACGGAGGAAGATAACTTTCTTTAAGTGGTCTTCTTTTTCGAGGGCTATGACGCGTGATTGTGTCAAAACCTTGATTTTATCTTTATTAAAGATATCATCCATCACCTGGCCGACTTCTTCATCTTCGCGCGGCAAAAGGCGTCCAGCAATATCGGCAATAACCACTTCCGTTCCGAGAGTAGAGAAGTACTGAGCTAATTCGCAGCCTGTTGATCCTGCACCGATAATAAAAATCGTTTTTGGTGGACGCAAAATATTTAGGGCGTCTTCTGGGAGCATATAGTCAACATTTTCTGGAATCTTAATGCCAGTATCCAACACAGAAGCGCCAGTCGCAATTAAATATTTCTTTGCATGAATAATTTCTTCACCTACCGACAGTTCTTTCTTTGAAATAAAGCGCGCACGTCCCTTGATGCAGGTAATGCCGGCTTCTTCAAATTCGGACTTACTGTTTGCTTTTGCTCGGCGCATAGCAACATTCTTCCAATTATTCATAGTTGGATAGTTGTAGCGCAAGTTGCTGCTCGAGATGCCAAATCTCGCACCCTCACGAGCTTTTTTGTAAATTTGGGAGGCATGAAATAGCGCGCCAAAAGGCACGTTAGTTGAATTAAGGCTTGAACCGCCCCATTTTTTTGCTTCAATCAGGACCACGCGTTGTCCTGATTCGGCTGCAATTAATGCCGCTTTACCGCCTGCGTCGCCACTCCCGAT
>CAMNFE010000004.1 GCA_946537195.1 uncultured Candidatus Saccharibacteria bacterium
GATATCGAAAAAAGCTGCGGCAGCAACTGGAATTCCTTTGGAGGCGACTATCCGCAGCATTATCAAGGGAATTATTCAGAAAGTGACCACGAAAACAGTAAGCACGACTGGACGGGCGACAGCTATGATGGCGGAACTATGTCCAACTCCGGCTGCGGCCCAACATCCGCAGCGATGCTTGCCACCGTCGCATCTGGACAAGACATCTACCCAGACGATGTAGCTAGAGTGACCGGTCCAGGCAACTACGTCGACGACGGCGGTGTTGCTCTAGACGAAAAGTTAGGAGCGGAATATGGTTTTGAGGTAAAAACCGAAACGCCATCAAGCAAAGAGCAGGCGGTATCCATGATGAAGGACTATCTCGATAAAGGATATATGATCCATACGTCCGGTTGCGGCATTACTTACTCTCCTACCGGCAACTGCCACTATGTTGGTATCTTCGAACTTAAAGACGATCAGGCATTTCTCGCCGATTCTTCTGGACGTAGCAACCGCTGGGTGAATTTCGAAGAATTCATTCTATCCGGCTACCATCTGAGTTTTACAGCAATCAAGGGCGGCAAAGGTGGCGGTGCATGCTTTAATTATTGTAACGGCGACACTTCCGTAGGCGAAGAAGGTCTCACCGTGGAGCAGGCCAAAACCTTCATGATGAACTACGGCGCAAACAAGAATGATAGTTCCGCAAAAGCAGTCGGTGACTTATGGAATTTCTGCAACGGCGGCGGCTCAAACTGTGTCACTTTTTCGGCATTCTTTATGTACAAATTTACAAACATCCCGAATAAGGGCGCAACCGGTAATGGTAATGAGGTCGTAGATACAGTAGTCGGATGGAACGTTGGTGCCACTCGCGGTACAGATCCAAAAGTATGGGCCATTATCAGTACAGACCCAATACACACCGCAGTAGTGCTAGGCCATCACGACGGAAAATGGATTATCGGTCATGCTAGTTGTAGCTATGGCGGTAGAGGCAAAGGAAATGGCGGCGACGGCCACCTAAATAGTGACCCAGACAGCAAAGGTGGCGGCTCTGGCTTTATCGCCATCGAGGAAAGCGACGATCCTGGACAATGGCAATGGATGAACCCTGGAGTTCGCTTTGCTTATCCAAGTGAAGTATACGTAGATAAAATAGAGGAGTATTTGGAAAGTGGAGTCTAGTTCATCACCATTCTTCGTTATCAAAAATGGTAGCAAAAAATTAAGCCCTTTAGCTACAGCGTTTATCATTATTCAGCTAATATTTCTTATTATTGTTGTTGCTACGATAATCTGGATCAATAATAGCAACAACGAGCCAGACAGCAACGTAACACGCTACAAAAAAATACCGGAGCTCACTATTAAGGATTTAGCTGCCAACGCCCCTATATTATCTGAACCCGAAATAGAAAGTATCCAAAAAAAGCTCTTTCAGGTTGTTAGCGAAAACGCCAGTAGTATCAATGTTAGCAAAATAGAAGCTGTAATTCGCAACGATGTTACGCACGCGCAAAAATATAATAAATCAAGCTATCTAAACATGATTGTAGATATCCCAAGCCTGGAGCAATCTTACGAGGTTATCTATAGCACTAATGCTCTCATCGATCCCGACATAACAACATTCGTGCTATGCCTAGACGAGGATACGGAAGCAGTCTATAAGGATTTCGATTGCAAGAGTAGCGACGACAGCTCTACTCGAGAAAAAGTCGTTCAAGCATATCTAAAATACTTCAAATTCGATTATTTTACGGCTTATGTTAAACCTGACGATGCTGGCGTTATCGTTATTAGCCCAGCTATTACTTATGAAAACTCCGAAGAAACCAAAGCAAAGTATATCGACGAAGTTAAAGAATCTATTGAATCTCTAGGCATGCATTCTGATGCGTACGAATACTATGTTCGTACCGCTAAAGACGTCAATTATCGAAACTAGACACGAAACAATAAAAAAATATCCCTACGGGATATTCTAATTCAAATTGGTGATCCCGGAGGGAGTCGAACCCTCGATTTTCTGGATGAGAACCAGACGTCCTGGACCACTAGACGACGGGACCAATATGATTATTTTATCAAAAGCCCCTATCTTTTGCAAATCTGTAAAATATGGTATAATATTCATAAGGTTTAGCGGAATTAACTGCTATACAATCGGGAGTGTTATAAAAAAATGAACATCGTTCGTCGCTATTGGCGCATTATCTTTCCAATATTTCTCGTAATATTGATTTGGGTTTTTTCTGAAGCAAACGGCCAGAGCTCACATTCACAGTCTAGCGATTTCGCCTCCTTCTTAGGCATCTCGAACGCCTTTGCCCGCAAATTGGCGCACTTTGTTCTCTTTGGTGCTTTAGCATATTCAATTGCGAGCTTCGTTAAGGGGCTCCATACGGCAGAATTTCCAAACTTCACCCTCATGGTCTATCCAATCGTATTAACTATAGCCTACGGCGCTATTGATGAGGTGCATCAACTTACCGTGGTTGGTCGTAATGCCGCAATTAGCGATATCTTCCTCGATACACTGGCTGGCATTATTGGCACGCTCGTCTATATTGCTATTTTCTGTTTCTGGCGTCGCTGGCGCATCCATCGACAAATGCGACAGATTCAAAAGGTTACAAGATAATAAAAAAGACAGCCGCTAGGCTGTTTTTTGAAGTATACGTCTATTATATCACACTTGCGCTAATTTGTCAATTTTGCTAGAATATAAGGTATGAAATTACCGGTAGTAGCAATCATTGGCCAGACTAATGCTGGCAAATCTAGTCTCTTTAATCGCCTCGTACGCAAATCGCAAGCCATCGTCGCCCGCGAAGCTGGCACTACGCGCGACAATGTCGTAGGTAAAGTCGAAGGGAAGTATATTTTGATTGATACGGCTGGCCTTAAGGATCCAGATGATGAATTTGAGGCTAATATTCAGAATCAAATTGACGACGCCGTTACTTCCGCGGATCTTATTCTTATTGCAATGGATTCAACCAAATACCCTAACCATGACGATAAGCTAATTGCTAAAAAAGCACTCAAATCCGGTAAACCAACCATTCTACTATTAAATAAGTCTGATATGGGCGATGCTTTGCCGCTTGAAGAATTCTATAGTCTCGGAGTTAAGAACCCACTTCGCGTTTCAGCTACCACCGGCATCCACCTCAACGAGCTGCGCGAGCAAATCGACCAAGAGCTTAGTGTACTCGGCTTTAACCTTAACGAAAAAGAGCAGAAAAATAATGCTCTCAAAATCGCTTTAATTGGTCGTCCAAATGTAGGAAAATCTAGCCTCTTTAATTCGCTCGCTAAAAAACAGCAAGCCATTGTTGCAAATCTTTCCGGAACCACCCGCGACATTAACCGTACTGAACTTAAATACAAAGGTCAGACCATTGAATTACTCGACACTGCCGGTTTGCGTAAACCAGGCAAAAGGGAAGTCGGTATTGAGAAATTCAGCGCCCTCAGAAGCCTTGCCGCCATCGAGGAGGCCGATGTATGCTGCCTTCTTGTCGATAGCACTGAACCACATTCTAAGCTTGACCAAACTCTTGCTGGCGAAATTACCAAGGCCGGCAAAGGTATTATTCTCGTCGTTACTAAAACTGACCTCGAACATAAAGATAGCGACGAAATCCTTGACGACCTCGAATATGATTTTAATTTCGTACCATACGCACCGGTCGTTATGACTTCTAGCTTAACAGGGAAGAATGTTACGAAAATCTTTGAACTCGCTCAGCAAATCGACCAAGCCCGTCACGCCGAACTTAAAACTTCAGATCTCAATAAGCTACTCGAGGACGCAATCCGTTCGCATCCGCCGGCTGGCCTTAAGAATACGCATCCTAAGCTACGCTATATGGTCCAGACTGATACTTGCCCACCATGGTTCGTAGTTTATGGTAGCAATCTTAGCCTTCTACACTGGAGTTACAAACGATACCTCGAACGTCGCCTTCGCGAAGCTTTCGATTTTAACGGTACGCCAATCTTCTTTAGTTTTCGCAATCGCGACTAAATTACAACATTTTATTACGCATCTGTCCAATAAATCTTTTTTATGTTATACTGAAAATTAGACAAGGTGGGCTCTTTAAACGAGCCTTTTTTGTCTATGTTCTTTAGCATACATGCCAAAAGCAAAGGAGGGGTTTATATGGCTAAAAGAAAGGATTTTCATCCTGCGCTAGTGCCCGCGCTCGATGCGCTTATCGGTGATCCCGATCTAGTCAAACCGACAAGAGATGGGAAGTTGAAGGCGGAAGATCTCTATATTCCGAATCAATACATTGATCGTATTCGCGAGTTTCGCGACGAACAGAGCAGTCGCGGCGAGTCTGCTACCAAACTGTTAGGCTCATTTGCCTATATCCTGGAAGCAGTTCACTACAAAAACAGCGACGACACTTTCGTCTGCGCGAATGGCATGCGTATTCATTTCGTGCCTAGTAAGGACCTCAAATTGACCAGTACTAATGGTCGCAGCGGATCCACTACGCACGCTCTGGCCACTGCACGTTACGTGCAAGACATCGTTGGTAAGGATAATACCGCCATCTTGACCGGTGACAGTTATATGGCCGCCAAAGCCTTAGCCGACGATATTGATGTTGCTCGTATCAACCCAGACGTTTACACCGGACGCCGTAAGCTACTCCTGCCGGACGCACTCTACGAAGAATGGTTTATTCGTCGTCGCATCAGCAATGAAAGTTTTGCTCAGGCTTTTCCGGATCAAAATCCTCTTCTGCTCAACGAGTTTGTAGAGTTTATCATTGATCCGCCTGCCGCCTACGTTTACGGCTACCAGCCGAACAACTACGCACAGCTGATTGGTCGCTTCGAATACGATGAAGAGAACGAATTCGCCGAGCTGCGCCAGCTTCATTACATCGACGCCTTGCCGCGCTGCATCCAGCCGCGTTCCGCAGGCCAAGCTATGTTAGCTGAAGTTTTGATGGCACCGCCGGAAGAAGTTCCAATCGTTATCTGTCCAGCCGTCTTCGGTACCGGCAAGACCTACCTTGCAACTTCTATTGGACTGCACTTGGTTGCGGACAAAAAGCCAAAGTACGATCGCATCTTCGTCGTGCCGAGAGACGCCGAGCTTGGAAAAGAAATCGGCTTTCTTCCGGGAGACGAGCGCGAAAAGACTCTTGCCAAGGCAATGCCTATCGTAGACAACGTTCGCGCATTCATCAAGAACAAGGGTGACCGCAAAAAAGGCAATGTCGAAATGTCCGCTCAGGACATCAGTAAACGCGTTGACCAGGTAATTCAGGACCACTTTGAGTTCACTTCCATCATCAACATGGGTGGACGCTCGATCTCGGACTGCTGGATTATTTACGACGAGTCTCAGGACATGGAGCGCTTCCAAATCAATCAGTTGATGAAGCGTATCGGCGACGGATCCAAGATGATAATCACCGGAGACCCGAACCAGGTATACAATAAGCACATGAACTACCACAGTAACGGCCTTATGTATGCCGCTACCAAGATGGCTGGTAGTCCATACGCCTCAGTCGTATCGATGTTCGAAGACGAGATCACTCGCTCCGAGGCCGCACGCGAAATTGCGCGTCTTCTTGACCACTAATGGCAACTATGCAACGTTTAAGTTGTGTAATTCTGGTTTCTTCTTGTCAATAGCTTTAATTACTTTTAGCTGACAGAAAGATCTAGTCAGAATTCTCAACAAAAGAGCCGACACTCCTGTCGGCTCTTTTTCTATGTTAAAATTTAGCTATGAAAATAATTGTTGGTTTTGGAAACCCTGGCAATCAGTATAATTTTACTCGTCATAATCTCGGCTTTTTGGCCTTAGATTTTTACGCCAAAATCCATAAACTTGATTGGCAGAAGAAACCAAAATTCAACGCACTTGTCGCAAAAGACGATGAAAATGATATTTTATTCATTAAAGCTCAAACCTATTACAATGAAGTTGGCCAAAGCGTACGCGCTATACTCGACTTCTATAAGATAAAACCGCAAGATATTCTTGTTATTTGTGACGATTTTAATCTTGAATTTGGCAAGATCCGCTTCCGCGAACGGGGCAGCGCAGGCGGCAATAATGGCCTTAAGTCTCTAATCGCCCATCTTGGAACAGACGATTTTCCACGCTTGCGCGTCGGAACCGCCAACGATAAGCTTCGCAGCCAAATCGGCGACACGGATTTTGTGCTGACACGTTTCAAAGACGACGAATACGAAAAACTACCCAAAATCCTTAGCGAAATTGAAGATTTTATTGTAAAATACTGATTTTTCGGCAATTTTATAACACTTTTTTTAAAAATAACAATAAGCACTTTCACCCCTGTTAAAAGAGGTAATATCCGCTCAAAAACGGCCAATTGAGAGTAGATTTTACAAAAAAATGTGTAAAAACCCTTGCATTATTTTCAAATACGTGCTATAATTCAAACAGTTTTGGTTCGTAAGGACCAAATTACTGCACCTAAATAAATTGAAACGTTTGCTAAATTTATTTAGCAATGTTGCGTGCTTTAGAAATCCTTTCGGCCTTCAAATTTCTCCTATAGTTTGAAGTGAAAAGTATTACCTCCACTTAGAAAGATCCTTTCTAAAGCTAGCAATCCCTATAACCGGCGGACCCCATGTGTGAGGTGGGTCACGCTTCCGGAGTCTCCGGATGCCTTAGGAGGTGTGTTGTAGGGCCAAATAGCCCCAGGTGATGCCCACCCTTACCTGGGGCTTTTTGGTGGCTTAAATTATCTCTATATGATCGCCACGCGACACCTCGTCACGTTTCATGTCTTTTAATAGCAAGCCGACATTGTCGCCATTTTGTGCCATATCAAGCGTCTTGCGGAACGCCTCAATGCCTGCAATGGTCGTTTGTGCCACTACTGCACCATTACGCGTAATCCGCGCCGAATCATTAATTCGAATCGCGCCGTTAGCGCGTCCAGTCACCACAGTGCCACGTCCAGTGATACTGAAGACGTCCTCGACCACCATGCCGCCAGCACTATTGCCGTCCACATTCGCTGAAGGCTGTTCTACTTTTATGGGGTCCTTTATAATGTTGTCTTTTTTGCGAAAGAGATTGAATAACATATCATTATTATATCTTAAAAAGATTACACTTATGCTTTGTTGCAAAATTTAGTATGATATTATATGACACATGGGTAAAAACTTAGTTATCGTAGAGTCTCCGGCCAAAGCAC
Source organism: uncultured Candidatus Saccharibacteria bacterium (assembly GCA_946537195.1). Lineage (GTDB taxonomy): Bacteria > Patescibacteriota > Saccharimonadia > Saccharimonadales > Saccharimonadaceae > UBA2834. The sequence goes on from CAMNFE010000004.1 coordinate 7,212, forward strand.
ACACTATCGAGAAATATCTCGGTAACGATTTTACTGTCTTAGCTTCCGTCGGACACATTCGCAAAGATACGAAGGTCGATAAGAATACTTTTGACGTCACTTATGAAATTGACCCTGGGCACAAAAGTGTTATTACCGATCTTAAAAAAGCCGCTAAAGCCGCCGACAAAGTCTGGCTCGCAACGGATGAAGACCGCGAAGGAGAAGCTATTTCTTGGCACCTTTGCGAGGTCTTAAAATTACCAAAAGATACCGCTCGCATTACTTTTCACGAGATCACTAAATCTGCCCTTGATGAGGCCATTAAACATCCGCGTACTGTCGATATGAACATGGTCGCCTCCCAGCAAGCTCGCCAAACGCTCGATATGCTAGTAGGTTTTGACTTGTCTGGTATCGTTCGTAAAAAAGTTCCAGGCGCCGTTTCGGCTGGCCGCGTCCAGAGCCCAGCACTTCGCCTCATCGTCGAGCGCGAACAGGCTATTGAAAAATTCGCCAGCAAATTTAGCTATAAAGTATCTGGCAATTTCGGTTTCGACGCTAAACTCGATCACGATTTTGACACCGAAGAAGAAGCGCGCGCTTTTCTCGAAAAACTTATTGGTGCAGATTTCAAAGCTAGCGCCATTGAGACTACCCCTGGTACACGCAAACCAGCTCCACCATTTACAACTGCTTCTATGCAAATCGAAGCTAACAGCAAACTCGGCTTTTCTACTCGCACTACCATGCAGGCCGCACAGTCGCTCTATCAGGCCGGTTTGATTACTTACCATCGTACCGACAGCCTAAATCTCAGCAAACAGGCCATTGCTAGCATGGCAAGCTACGTAGAGACTAATTATGGCAAAGATTACGTTAAAGTTCGCAACTTCAAGACTAAGTCCGCTGGCGCTCAAGAAGCCCACGAGGCCATTCGTCCAACCGATATCAGCCGCGAAACGGCCGGCAAAAACGATTACGAAAAGCGCCTTTATGCATTGATTCGCGGCCGCGCTCTTGCTACACAAATGGCCGACGCCCGCATCGAAACCACAACTATTACTGTCGCAACGCCTACCGAATACAACTTCGTAGGGAAGGGCGAAGTTATCACTTTTGACGGCTTCCTCAAAGTCTATGGCCGCATCAAAGAAAACGAATTGCCGCATTATAAAGTCGGAGATAAACTTACGGCAAATAGCATTATCGCGCATCAAAGCTTCGCTAAACCACAGGCTCGCTACACCGAAGGTTCACTTGTTAAGAAACTCGAAGAACTCGGCATTGGCCGCCCAAGTACATACGCTAGTATCATGACCGCCATCCAGGCTCGCGGCTATGTCGTCAAAGGCGAAAGCGAAGGCGAAGAGCGCGAAGTCACCGAGCTTAAACTCGAAAATGGCAAAATTACCAAAGAGTCCGTCAAAGAAAAATATGGCGCTAATAAAGGCAAACTTATGCCGACTCCTATCGGCGAGCTTATATCCGGCTTCTTGACAGATAATTTCAAGAATATCGTCGACTACAAATTTACCGCCAATATCGAAAAAGATCTCGACCTTATTGCCGACGCTAAGCTTGATCGCGTCAAGATGCTTCGCGATTTCTACGGTCCATTTAACAATGAAGTATTAGCTAGTGAAGGCATCGAACGTTATAATAATGCGCGCCTTCTCGGCCACGACCCGGAAACCGGCAAAGCTATCTATGCCAAGGTCGGCAAAAATGGCGGCTTTATTCAGCTCGGCGAAAACGAAAAAGAAACCGGCGAGAAACCACGTTTTGCACCGCTACCAAAGCGCAAAAGTGTTAAGACCGTCACTCTAGAACAAGCCCTCAAGCAACTCGCCTTACCGCAACTTCCACGTACACTTGGCAAAGCTAAAGACGGTGCCGAGATTATTGCTGCAGCCGGTCCATTTGGCCCATATCTTAAAGGCGGCAAATATAATATTCCGCTTGGCAAAGAATTTGACCCATACACTATTACTCTTGAAGAAGCCGAGCCACTCTATGAGAAAAAACGCGATTCGTACATCGCCGATTGGGGCGAAATTCAAATCATCGAAGGAGCCTACGGGCCATATGTCAAAGGTCCAGGCCGCCGCAATTTTGTTCGCATTCCAAAAGATGTCGATCCAAAAACCGTTACCAAAGAGCAGGCTGAAGAATATCTTGCCAATAAACCTAAGAAAACTCGTCGTCCAGCTAAGCGCCGCACAACCACCAAGAAGACTACCTCGAAGAAAAAATAATTATTTCTTCGACGAATTATGGCACAGAGCAACCATTGCTAATAGCATTATGCCGGAAATACCGTACATTGACCCAATTATTGTACGTGTTGTGCCGACAGACAAATTAATAGCATTTGTATTAATCTTGCATTCAAGTTCATTATCTACTGGCTCATCATTGACATAACACGCCTTGTCAGAATCAATCTCCACATATAATCCACCCCAAAAAGCAACACAAGCCAACGCAATAAAAAGCACACCAATCCCCATAACTATATATTCTTTAAGCTTAAATTTATTCTTATTTTTCATGCGTATCTCCAATTGCTATTTTATGTAATTATAGAACATTTTTGTTTTTTACCATATGCATTAATCAATTGACAAAATAAACTGTTTATGCTATAATAATAGTATTGTAACGCCCAGGATTTTTCCTCGGTAGATATCTTTTGTAGTAAAAATAACACCTTAAAACATCCATAATAGCAACATTTTCAGCACAATTCCGCTTATGCTTATAGTTTTATATAATTTTTTCGTAAAGTCGTAAAAAATGTGATACAATAGTTTCTAAGTGAAAGTAATTTTACTTGTTGACAAAATAACATAGTAATGTTATTATATTTACAAGTTAAGATATTAACCCTAATAAGACGGAGAGTTAAAGGAAAATAGTAGCATGAACAATGCGGAAACAATTACTAAGGCTATCTCCAGTAGCCTCAGCATTATTGAACAAGAACGCGAAAGGGAAATAATTTCCCGTCGATTTGGGCTCAACGGACATAAGGAGACCTTAGAGCAGATCGGCGAAATGTTATCAATTACACGCGAGCGCGTACGCCAACTAGAAAAGGCAATTCTTATCCGTCTCCGCATAGCAGCTGAAGAAGGCAAGATTAGCGACCTAGCACCAGCCGAAAAGCTAATCGTCCGTAATCTAACCGAAATGGGCCGCGTCGCCCGCGCTTCGGACCTCGCCAAAAAGATTCTTGGCCACGAAGCTAACTCCGTCGAAAAATCTAATTTCAGTTTCTTGGGGGAAATCTCTCCAGTCCTAACTATCGTCTCCGAAAACGACAAGTATCATAACGCTATTGGCATCGCTGAATATGGTGATGAAAAAGCTATCCGCAGCAAAGTCGACGAAATCGTCGCTCTTATTAAAAGCAATAAAAAGCCAATGACGCTCGATGAACTCGACGAAAATCTTAACTACGAACATCCAAGCCACATCGAAGCTATTGCTCGTGTCAGCAAACTTCTTTCTACCTTGAATGGTCAATGGGGTCTCACTAAGTGGCCAACTGTTAATCCGAAAAACATCCGTGACAAGATTTATGTCGTACTAGAAGAAAAGAAAGAACCAATGCACTTTAATGATATCGCAAAGGCTATCAGCTCTTCCGATTTCAAGCGCAAAGATGTTACTGTTCAAGCCATCCATAATGAACTCATTAAAGATTCTCGCTTTGTTTTGATCGGTCGCGGCATCTATGCACTCGATAGTTGGGGTTACCAGAAGGGCACCGTTTCCGATATTATTACCAAGATTCTCACCAAGGCCGGCGACGAAGGTCTTTCCCGTAAAGAAATCGTCAAGCAAGTTCTTAAAGAACGCAAAGTTAAAGAAACAACCGTTCTTCTTAACCTTCAGAACAAAAAGTTATTCGCAAAGGTTGGACGCGACGGTTACAAAATCGTTAAGCTCTAAATAAAAAAACCAGCCGTAATGGCTGGTTTTTTTGTTGCAAAGCGATTAGCCTATTTTCTTTTCGGCATCAATCACGTCTTTTAGACTTTCAAACAATAGACAATTATTGCGCACTAATTCTTCGTCCGTTGGCCATGGGCGAGACGAATGGTCGACGGGCGATTTTACGCAATACGCACGATAATTTCGTAAATCCTCGCAATTAATAATATCTTCGCGCTCGTCACCAACATGAACAGCTTCGTTAGCGCGAATATCCTCCACGCCATACAAATTCTTCAATTCATAACTACCATCGTGGAGTTGATGATCTCTAAAGAAATCCGATTTCTCACGTCGCGGCGTCGCTAAATAACGCGGGACGATATTCATTTGACGCAGAATTGGCAGTAAAACAGCTTTAAACTTTGCATCTTGAAAGGCCGGATCGCCATAAGTCAAAATCACCGCTTCAGCATCGTTACGTTCTTTAATATATTCAAGTAAATCCATAGCTCCCGGCAATAGATATTGTTGATATTTTTCATCTACCAATAATTGCTCCGCCATCGATTCATAGACATTTTGTGCCGTGGCTGAGCTAAGACGCTTCGATAAAATACGATTTAATGCTGTCGTCGGACTAAAGGTTGCATTTTTGCCCGCTAGACGCATCTTGATATATTCATTCTTGTCATCAAGATTTAATTCGGTAAATTTCGTATCACGCGCAATTTGATAATTACGATAATCGCGCACTAACTCGCTACCTAAATGGTCCTGAAATTCGTTAGCCGCCTCGCAGAGACAATGAAATAGGGAACTGGTGCGAATCAAAGTTCGATCCATATCAAGCACATAAAGTGTCTTAACTTCTCGAATATTCTCACTAGGCTTAGCGAAATTACCCAACACGCATTGTGCCATTCGGTCGCTATCGTGTCGAATTAACGCACGCTGCTCGGCTATCGCGTCGCTCAGATACTTATTCTGCCAAATCGTCCGCGATAATAAATCTGCACCACGCAATTTATAATGCCGCTCTGGTAAATTATCAATTATAACCGGCCGCTCGCCTTCAAGTGCATATTTATCAAGTAAGGCCTCACCTGGGGTGTTCGTATTATAAATTACTTCGTCTAAAAATTCCGTTCCAGCTAAGCGCTCCAGCTCATCCGCATAATCCACCACCGAAAAATTCGCCGTATGTCGGTCTTGATTCATCAAATTGCAGATATAAACTTTTTTGGCTGGCGACTGCGCCAATGCTTGTCCAAAACCTGGAATTATTAAAGAGGCGCCCAGACTTTCATATAGACCACCCGGCGCAATCACAATCAAGTCCGCTTCCGCTATCGCTTTAAGTGCGGCTCGGTTTGGTTCCGGATTAGGTTCTAAGCGCACTTGCGGTCGTTGATTCGCAAAAGCCGCGATTCGAATCTCGCGCTCATGTCGAATCTCTTTTTCGCCGTCATTTACTACTAAGGTAATCTTATCAAGCGTAGTTGGTATCACTTTATGGCCATTAATATCCAAAACTTGACCGGCCATATCTACCGCCTCAGGAAAACTACCCGTCATTTTTTCGAGCGCCGACAAGAAAAGATTACCAAAAGAATGTCCTTTCAGATCGCCATCTTCGAAACGGTAATTAAATAGCTCTCGCACTTTTGGCGATTCCGATAGAGCCACTAAACATTGACGCGCATCACCAGGCGGCAAGACTCCCAACTCGTCACGTAGAGTACCAGTTGAACCGCCATCGTCCGCCATCGAGACTAAAGCCGAGATGTGCTTTACATATTTTTTGAAACCAGAAAGGACCGCAAAACTACCCGTACCACCACCGATAACGACGACTCTTAAGTCTTCGGCTTCTTTCATTTTTAGCCTCGAAGCTCATTTAATAAATCTGCATAACGATCTTCCGTAGAGCTTATCCTATCAGCAATACTCATTGCCGATTCCCCCATTCTTTCATTCCGACTCTCAATTTTTTCATATGACTCGGCGCTTTCCGCCTTAGATGCCTCCATTTGCGCAATTACTGCATCATCAGTCCTGGCATCCGCCCCAGAAATCGCCGCCCTAATTTCTTCGACTTCTTTTTGATCAACCTCATTATTAAAATTAGAATTAGATCCCAAGTCATCCCACCCAGTTTCTTTGCGAGCCTTTTTATAGCCTTCCGGATCATCGCCTACGTCAAGCTGAGAATTTCTTCTGACACTTTCAAACTTCATATCGCATCCTTATAGTTTATCTTCACATTCTCCGATACTTTTTCGTATTTCTTACGCGGAATTAAATTCCACTCGCCTAGAACTTCGCTAATTCGATCATAGACATCTTCTGGCGTACCCATGCCATCAACTTCGCGGATTAATACATTTTCCATACTCAAAGCGCGAATCATGCCCGTCATAGTGCGATCATGCAATTCATTACGACGTTCAATCGCCGCGCGTGTATCGTCGACACGCTTACGATCCATTAAGCGTTTCCAAAGCTCGCCATGCGGCACGCGCAGAACAATTGCGCCCGTTAAATACTGAATTTCTTTATTGTCGATCAACCAACGGACCTGTCGATAACTAGAAGGGAAGCCATCCAATACTACGCGCTCAATGCCGCGTGCATGAGCCTTACGCATTACGTCACGCATTAAATCATTCATCGTATCATCATCGACAAACATACCATGGTCGAGTTTATACATAATATCTTTATTTTGCATACTAGAGAGCATGTCGCGTGAAGAATACCACGCCCAGCCTAGCTTCCTCGCAAGCATTTGACCTTGCTCACTTTTACCACTACCCGGCGCCCCAAAAAGTGTAATCATACCCTAATTTTAACACAATATTAACCCCTCTATTTTATTGCTTTTATGCTAAAATAACAGTATGGAGATTCTTCGCTTTTTTATGATGCCAATTGTTTGGATTCCGATTGTAGTTATCTTAATTATTTTGACCGTCCGCAATTATCGTAAAGTTAACCGCCTCCAAGTTCTCAATGTCGATAGCGTTCTTTTGATGATGGAAATCCCAAAAGACAACGACAAAAAAGAGCTTGCCGCCGAACAACTTTTTGCATCCTTACACGGCATCCTGCGTGACGCAAACGAACTCCGAAACTCTGGCGGCGTTCAAGAGCATCTTTCTTTTGAAATCGCTTCCAGCGGTAATCAAATCCGCTTCTTTGTCTGGGTACCAAAAGTATTGCAATCATTTGTTGAAGGTCAGATCTATTCACAGTACCCAAGCGTGCAAATTTACCGCATGAAAGAGGACTATGTTGATCGTCGCGAAAAATATCCCGTCGCCTATAGCGCAGAAGTTACTCTGACCGAAAACGATGCATTGCCAATTAAAACTTTTGAATCCTTCGAAGTTGACCCGCTCGCCGGTATTACTGGCACACTGGCTAAATTGAATCCAAATGGCGGCGAAGAGCTCTGGATTCAAATTCTTACTCGTCCAATTCCTGACGATTGGCACAAAAAGAGCGATAACTGGATTAAAGCCGTTAAGGCAGGGAAGACTTTCGACCTCTTCCATATCGACTGGCAATGGTTTGGCGAAGTAATCGCCGCATTATGGCGCCCACCAGAGGGCGGTACTGAACAGCCAGTTAAAGTTGAACTATCCGAACGCGATAAAACGCGCGTCGCAAAGGCAGAAGAGAAGGCAACTAAGCTTGGCTATGCCGTAAAGATTCGCCTCGTTTACGTAGGCCAAGACGAAGTAAACGCTAAACTTAACATGCAAGCACTCGTTGGTACTTTCAAGCAGTACAACTCTACCAACCTCAACGGTTTCAAGATGCTTGGTGGCACTTTCGATAAAAACGCGCTCGATGCATACAAAGAGCGCCAATTTACCGATTCCGGCTTTATTCTTAATATTTCCGAGCTCGCATCAGTTTATCACCTTCCACACACCAACGTGGAAACGCCAAATATTGTTTGGGCTTCTAGCAAAACCGCCGAACCACCAGCAAAGCTTCCAATGCTCACTGGCGATCAAGCCGTCGACGAAAATATTTCCGCCTTCGGTCTTACCGATTTCCGTGGCATCAAACATCAGTTCGGCATGTACCGCCGCGACCGTTCACGTCACGTATATATCATTGGTCAAACCGGTTCCGGTAAGTCTGGTCTTTTAACCCTCTTCGCATTAAGCGATATCTACCATAATCAAGGCTATTGTATTATCGATCCACACGGCGATCTCGCTATGGATAATCTTAAATTCATCCCCGAGAGCCGTGTTAAAGATGTTGTATATTTCAACCCTGCCGACACGCAATATCCAATGGCTTTCAATCCACTCGAAGTATATGATCCGGCTCGCAAGCCAAACATTTCTTCCGAGGTTATCGGCGTACTTAAACGTATATTCGGCGAATCTTGGGGTCCACGCCTTGAGCATATCTTGCGCTATACTTTGCTTGCTTTGCTCGATCGCCCAAATACCACCATGCTCGATATCTCCCGCATGCTAACCGATAAAGATTTCCGTAAAGAGACCTTGGAATATTGTAAAGACGTAACAGTCCTCCAGTTCTGGAAACAAGAGTTCGGCTCCTGGGGCGATAAACAGGTTACCGAGTCCGTTGCGCCAATTCTCAACAAGGTCGGCGCCTTCACGGCCAACCCAATTATTCGCAATATTATCGGCCAGCCAAAATCCAGCTTTGATATTCGCAAGATTATGGATGAGGGTAAAATTCTCGTCGTTAATCTTTCTAAAGGTCTGATTGGCGAAGACAACGCCGCATTACTCGGCGCCTTCTTAGTCACAAAAGTCCAGCTCGCCGCTATGAGTCGTTCGGATATTCCAAACGTCGAGGATCGTCGTCCATTCTATCTTTACGTAGACGAGTTCCAGAACTTTGCAACCGACTCCTTTGCGGTCATTCTATCCGAGGCGCGCAAGTACGGCTTGAACCTTACTGTAGCCAACCAGTACACTTCTCAGATGACAGAATCTGTGCGCGACGCCGTCTTCGGTAACGTCGGTACTACTATTAGCTTCCGTGTTTCTGCCGACGATGCGCCAATTCTTTCTAAACAATTTGAGCCAATCTTTGAGGCTCAAGACCTACTTAACCTTAACAACCGTCACTTTGTCGTTTCTATGATTATCAACGGCGAAAAAACTCCTGCTTTCTCGGCAACCACTCTTAGTATTCCGAAACCACCGAACGACCTTACGCCGCGCATCGTACGTAATTCCCGCTTAACTTACGCTCGCAATCGCGAAGAAGTAGAAAGAGATATTCGCGCTAATATTGAAGCGGCAGAGAAGTGGAAGAAAGATCTCTCAGATTCTGGACGTGCCGCCGGCGAACGCGGCTCGCAACCTAAAGAAAAACCAACCTACGCATTCGTACCAACTCCGCAACAAGACTTCCGTAAACAAAAGATCTCTCCTAACGCCGCTCAGGGCGAAGAAAACTCCGGTAACGGACTTAAAGACCTTAGTAAACTCCTCGGCGAAAAAGCACGTCTCGCAGAAAACGAGAAAAAGAGCCCAAATATCAAACCAGCCGTTATCGAGGAAGAGCCAGTAGAAGAACCGAAAGAAGAGCCAATCAATACTCGTCCGATGATCACTTCTGCTGATAATGGTGAAGTAAAAATCTCCAGCGCCTCTAACATGCAACATGGCGGCGGCAAAAAGAAGAACCGTAATCGTAACCGTAATAAGAATAAAAATCGCTCCTAGAGCAAAATAAGGGCCAAATAAAGGCACTTAGAAAAGGACCTCCATCTTTCGTGGAGGTCCTTTGGTCATAAAAAGGTTGGTAGGCAACTATCTGCGTACCGTGTTTTTACGCATAAAGAGACCGAGGCCAAGAAGCAATACGCCACCTGCTACGGCTACCGCATCAATACCGTCAAAGGTATTTGGGTTCTTTACGTTTGGTTTAGCTGCCGGTTTTTGTGCTGGTTGGCTTGGAGCTACTGCACCCGTCAAACGTAGGTAACCACCATTTGCTTCACCGGTTACTGGGATCTTTGAGCTACCTTTAAGAGCTAGGCCAACACCAGCGAGAGAGGCGTCCTTTAATTCTGCTACATCGGCAACAAATTCATTACCGCCACCGTTATATTCATATTTGACGCTCATATCACGATTAAAGTTGATCATCTTTACAACAGACGAAACCCCATCCATGCTAAAACCGTCAACGAGGGCAACCGTAAAGTCTTTATAAGCGCGGACATTACCGATATTCATGGACGAAACGTTATATTCGCCTAATTTCTTGCCATTTTTATCAAAGCTCATCACCTTCACTACCTTGTGAGTATTAGCCTCCGTAGTAGCCACCATTACGTCACCTTGCTTGTTTGCGGATAGTAAATACGATGAACTACTATCTACGCCTTCTAGTTGGCGTTGTTTTTCTGAGCCTAAGTTCTTACTAATATCAACTGTTTGGACTGTATATTTGTCAGTTGTCTCATCGTATGTAATCTTCTCCGCTACATACGAATCGCCAGCTGGGAACAAATTTACATACGTAACGTTTCCGCCCATAGGAGTACTCGCAATCACATTACCTGCAGCATCAAGCGCCGCTAAAGCTCCTTCATGCCCTAGCTGAACAATGCTTGACCCATCATTATTAAAGTAGGCTTTACCAATACGATCCGGAGCATTGATGGAGCCCGCCGTTCCTTTGGCGCCGCTATTTGAGAAATTATAGATCATACCATAGCTAGTCATTAAGCGATAACCATTAGAAACTTTTTTGACTGCAACCGGTTGTACGCTATCTTCAAAAGTCGTGAGCCATTCTTTCGTGCCATCCGTTTTGAATTTAGCAATGTAATCAATACAAGAAGCACGATAAGCATATTCTTCATCCGTACTACCTTTATCTGTCGCATATGATGCAAACACGTCTTGCTGGCCAAAGCCACAAGCTTTTGCCAAAAGTGTATTGCTAACATTATCTTCAAAACTAGATTGAGCAGGCGTTCCGACTGCCCCCTGAATAGCCATAGATTTCGCAGCCGCGGATCCACGGTCTGTATTTTTAGGCGTTTTTATGGCGCCTGGATAATAGTTCCAAAAGTCCGCCCATTTATTATCTTGATAATATTTAATACATTCTTCGTACGGCGCTGCTTCAACATTCTTTCCTTCTGCAAAGTCTGAAACGTCCAAGCTCATAGCCTTAAGCTTAGTTTCAGGCTCATCGTCAATGTATTTATAGCAAGCTACTGTTTGGCCGCCCACAACGTAGCCGCCATCGCTGGTCGCTTCTACGACCCAGTTTATTGTGTCGGCACCTTCTACCTGACCGACACTTTTTTCGTAATCAACCATACCTGCCGCCGAAACGCCACTAAATGGCAGGATCGCCGCAGCAAGAATAGCCGAAGCCCCCAATAGTACTCTCTTCATATTATTTAACCTTTTTATTTTGACCTTTATATAAGTCCATCCTAGCATAAGCTTTTTAAATGGTCAAGTGGGAAAAGAAAAGCCCCCACATGGGGGGCTTTGGTCATAAAAAGGTTAGGGAAGTAATTATCTACGTGCCAAATTTTTGCGAAGGAATATACCAAATCCGAGCAATCCTAATCCGCAAATTATCGCTACCACATCAATACCGTCAAAGGTATTTGGGTTCTTTACGTTTGGTTTAGTTGATGGTTTTTGTACTGGTTGACTTGGAGCTGCTGCGCCCGTCAAACGTAGGTAACCGCCATTTGCTTCACCGGTTACTGGGATCTTTGAGCTACCCTTGAGCGCCAAGCCGACGCCTGCAAGCGAGTCATCTTTTAGCCTTGCCACATCGGCGACAAATTCATCACCACCACCGACATATTCATATTTAACACTTAAATCACTATTAAAGCTTATCATTTTTACTAAACGCGCCGTTTCCGAGAACACAGCTTCTCCATCAACGAAACCGAGCGTAAAGTCTTTGAAGCTCTTAAAACCTTCCATGTTAGCCGAACCGAAATCATATTGTCCAAGCTTATTACCGCTCTTATCGAAGCTTGCAATAATATTATCTTGCCCCTCAGAGCCTAGAGCGTAGAGACCGACAATAATGTTTCCCGCTCTATCGGCGCTTAGCAAAGCTGCTCCTTTCCCAGCTGGAACATTTAGCGAGCGCTTCGTAATAGTGCTTAAGTCCTTCGCGATATCAACTATTTCGCTACTAGATGAGGCTGGGTCACTCCCGAATATCTGTTTTTGCGCAACGTATCCGTTATCCGTCGGAAATAGATTGTAGAAAAAGCCGTTTTCTAGCCTCTCTGTTTTAAGAACTGCACCTGCAGCGCTATGCGCTACTAAAGTTTTCGAGCTTCCTGGTAGAGACCTGCCAACTAAAGCAATCGTCGACCCGTCGTCGTTAAAGTATGCGCTACTAATCATATCGTTTACACGGTTAACTCTATTCTCGCCCTTGGCACCAGTGCTAGAAAAGTCATAAACCATACCATACGAAGTCATTAGGCTATAACCGTTACCTACCTTCTTTACCGCTACAGGCCTTTGACTATCCTCTACGGTAGTTAACCATTGCTTTGTGCCATTCGACTGAAACTTTGCGATATAGTCAATACAAGAGGCAGCATATGAATATGTTTCATCGCCATCGTCATCGTCGTTGGCCCAATTGGTCACCAATCCGCCATCCCCGAAACCGCACACCTTGGCAATTAAGGTTTTACTTACATTCATCATGAACTCGTCGCCAGATGTGGACACCCCTCTCTTATCGTCGTCATTAGTATTAGCCCCTAAAACCGGCACCATGCCCGGATGATAATTCCAAGTCTCTATATATCCATGGTCTTGGTAATACTTTAAACATTCCGAGAAAGGTGCAACCTCAACACCTTCTTCGTCCGCATATGAAAACGCTTTCATGTCGCCTTTCATCTGTAGGACTGGCTCCGGCAACATATCCTTGTAACACATAATGGTCTGGCCGCCTACAACGTAACCGCCATCATCAGTCGCTTCTACGACCCAGTTTACAGTATCAGCCCCATCTACTTGACCAATACTTTTTTCATAATCGACTACGCTTGTTGCCGAAACGCCACCAAAAGGCAGTATCACCGCGGACAAAATAGCCAATATCCCCAATAGTCCTCTTTTCATGTTAATTTGACCTTTTTATTTTGACCTTTTTATGGAGAAATATTAACATAAGCATTTTTCAAAGTCAACCCCCTATTGATTTTTTATTAAAATAATGACATAATAATAGAGGACAAATGTACAAATGAGACATTAGCACGTTAGGAGGATGATTAGTATGAAAGATTTTCAGATTTTGACTGACGCTGTGGCTGACTTGCCCCAACAAATCAAGTCGCTCGACTATATTACCGTGATCCCCACCCCAATCATCATATCGGGCGTCCATAATATCACGATAACTGATTTATCGCCCGACGATTTCGGAGAAGTTGAACGTTTTATCAAGCAGGGCGATCGCGCCACTACCAGTCAACCGCAGGTGTTCGACCCATATCGCGAGAGTTTCAACAGTGTCGAGACTACTACGCGGCGCCTCGTCGAACAAGGCAAAGATGTCGTCTACATCACGATGAATAGCAGCCTCAGCGGCACTTTTAGCTCTGTTTCACTTTGCTATGCAGAACTTGAAGATTGGGCTAAAGAGCAGGGGAGAACAGTTCGCTGCGTGGACTCTAGATGTATGTCAACCGGCCTTGCACTTCTCTTCTTAGAGCTTGTCGAAGCAATTAATCATAACGACGTCAAAAACGTCAATGATATCGTGAACTTTGTCGAGAAAGAGCGGGGACATATCGGCCACTTCTTTACCTGGGGAGAGCTCTCCTATATCAAGCTCTCTGGCCGTGTTAGCTCAGTCAAAGCAACGCTTGGCACTCTTCTCGGCGTTCGTCTGATTGGCTCAGCTCAATATGTCAATGGTGGCACGGAACGCAAGCTTGAGCACGTCAACCCGGGCGCTATGATTCGCAGCCTAGCTAAATTTGGCGACGTCATCGGCATTTATGCCCAAAAGCACATCAGCAACCCTCATGGGCCTATTATCGTTGCTCACGGCAATGTGCCACGCGACGCAGCACTCGTCAAAGAACGTATGCAAAGGTATTTACCGAACGCAAACTTTCTCATTGGCCACGACTGGCGTTGCGGAGCCGGCATCCAAATCCATGGCGGCCCAACCTCTCTCCATATCAATTTCCGCACCGACAATATCGGAGACCTCGAAACTACGACTGAAGAAATGGAGACAATTATCCGCAAAATGCGTAAAAAGTAACTCGATCATCCACTCAAAAGCCCTGCTTATGCGGGGCTTTTTGCATTATTTGGCAAAAATTAACAGGGGTCCAACAGAGGTGAAAATAGGGTAGGGGAAGCGCAAAATTCGATTTTAGGCCATTTTGGGGTCATAATTGGCAATTCGACCATCAGCCACTTTTTTGACAAATTTTCAAATCAAAATTTACAGCCTAAAATTTACGGAGAAAAAATTCGTGAAAAAAATTTTCAAAAAAATATTTCACAAAATTTTGATTTTTGGCGGGGGAAGTGCTAATTTTTCAATTTTAGCCCCCTACCCCTGTTATTCTTATATTCACCCCTGTTATACCCCTTTTCTACCCCTGTTAGAGGCCGATTTACCCCTGTTAAATGTCAAAATCAGGCCTAAATTCAAAAATAGGCCTTAAAACGCGCTAGGACACGCGAAGATGCATAAGCAGTATACAAACACGTAAATATAGTTAGAACGGCATTAGAACGCAAAGTAGAGGCCAAATAGAGCAAAAGCCAGCCAGGACTTGAATTATAAGCATAAACGAGACGGGTGTACAATCAACTTTTCGCTATATTTCCAATGTCGCACAATGTATATTTTACGACATACATATATGCACACGCCAGTTATATAACAAATCATCGTACATAACACATACGTCTGCAGAAGAGCCCTATTAATAGATATAATTCTATTCTCGCGCTACATATTACAGATCTCCACGCCAAAATCAAAAAAACGCCAAAATAGGGGGCTCCCCCGGAAAAAATCTCCGGGGGAGCGGCCGCTGCATTTTATCATTTGACATCAATGTTGTTATTTATACAATGCGACCCCTGTAAAACTACATATTAGAACATATTCACGCCCATCCCGCTATATATTTCACGCGTGAAATCCCCAATTAATTTGACTTTTTTCTTGTTTTATTTTTTTATCGCTCCCCTACCCCCTTGGCCTGCTTTTTTGAAAGTCTTTTTCCTGCACACCCTTCCCGCACCGCTTCTTTTCCATTCACTCCACCCGAACAAAAACCGAACGCTCAGGGAACTCAGGGGAGTGGGAACAAAAAACCAGGGGTCTACCCCTGATTATTTGTAATAGGCTTTCCCCTCTACACGTAGATCAACGTATGAGGCTTTTATCTTTTTCTTATCAAGATAGCGGATCATCCGCGCCATATCTTCAGCTTGCACAGCGCTACTGCGATCAATTGTCATCTTATAGTATTCGTTACGATCCTTAATGTGGATATGGATTTCACGCACCTTATTTAGTGGCAATATTACATGATCAACCTGATAGCCTTCGGATTTCACATCATCTTCTAGATGTGCCACAAATTCCTTCACGCGTGGCGAAACCTTCGTATCGGCATTCTCATCGGCGATATCTACAGTCGGCTCCGGCACCTTAACGACTTCTTTTTTCGCATTGTTTTCCGCAATCACGTCCGCTATATAGTGACCGAACACCAAAGCAATTAGCGCCACAATCAACACTATGCCTATCACTGTCGCAATGTTTTTGCGCTTCGTCTTTTTGCGCTCTTTCATGCGTTCAAGCTTAGCCTTGCGCTCGTCAGAAAAAGCATCGCCCGCAATCGTACGCCCAATTCTGAAGCTCTCATTCTGGCGTCCTTTGCGGCGCGCCGGCACGGCTTCAATCTTTATCTCTTGCTTTTTCTTCTTGCCACCAAGTAGCCCCATTTATGCTCCTAGCGATCTTGTAATACTTCTAGTCCTGGCAATGTTTTTCCGGACAATAATTCCAAGCTAGCGCCGCCACCAGTCGAAACTAAGCCAAACTTTAGATTTTCTTCTTTTAGAGACTCTACAAAGCCTGTTGTATCGCCACCGCCTACAATCGAGAAACAATTCTCCTGAGAACCAATTGCGCGCGCTACTGCTAATGAAGCTTTAGCAAAACGCTCATCTTCAACCATACCAAGCGTACCGTTCCAAACTACGGTCCTGGCTTGGTTCACCATCGCAATAATATCTTCTGCGCAGCGTAGTGAAATATCTAACTTTGCACCTTGCTCATCGGTTTCAAATTCATCTGCTACGTAAATCTTTTCGTCGTAAGAGCGATATCCGTCCGCCGCAATCTTGCCACCTACAGCGATCCTGTCGGCAATTGGCAAAAACTTATCAATTAGAGGCTGTTTGTCTTCAACCTTTGCGCCGCCAATAATCACGAGTAGTGGGCGTGCTGGATTCTTCATGGCATTTTCGAGGCTTGAAACTTCTTTCTCAACCAAAAATCCTGCTACGGCTGGAATCTTTTTCGCAATCGCCTCCGTAGAAGTGTGCGCACGATGAATTACTGCAAAACCGTCTTGCACGAAAATCTCTGCGCCAGTTGCGGCGATAATCTCGTCAGCAAAACTGTCTGAATTTTCTTCTTCTTGAGGCGAGAAACGTAAGTTCTCGAGCACCAAAATCCCACCTTGTGGCAATTCCGATACCGCATTTTTAACTTCGTCGCCAACCGTTTCCTTAACAAAACGCACGGTCTTCCCTGGCATTAATTCTGCCAAACGCTCTGCAGTTGGCGCTAGGGACATTTCTGGAACAACTTTCCCATCTGGACGACCGAGGTGAGAAATCAATATTATTTTCGCTGCGCCCTGCTCTATCAAGTATTCCAAAGTTGGAATGCTAGCGCTGATTCTCATGTCTTCTTTAATAACACCGTCTTTTACCGGCACATTGTAGTCAACTCGTACCAATACCGTCTTCCCTGCCACCTCTATATCACGCACTGTCTTTTTGCGAAAATCCATCTTTTCTCCTCTCTTATCGCTTAGATTTTGCGAATTTGAATTTGGTTCGTGCCACCTTCTTCGTCACGCAAACCAGATACCACTACTACCGTTAGTTCCTTTTGACCTTCCGGTAACTTTAAGTATCCGCTTGCCTTCAAATCTTGTACTGCCTCAATTGTATAATCCGTAGCGTACTCGCGTACATAGGCAGAGTTTGCATAAGTCAAAGCTAACTGACCAGCTACACGCGGATTACTTGTAATCGAAACCATTGGAATATTCGGGCGCTGTGCTGCAATTGCTTCAGCGGTCGCACCGCTCTTAGTTGCAATCGCGATCAAATCTGCATCAATCTGCTCTGCCAAGCGCACCACGGCACGCGAAATCGCATCGTAATTCTTATAGTTGCCAGTTGTGTCTTTTTCGATTGGCAGAATCCTAGAATTATCCTGCGTATAGAGGATAACCTTTTTCATTTCTTTAATAGCCTCAATCGGGTACTTACCGTTTGCCGTTTCGTCGGAAAGCATCACCGCATCCGTACCTAGAAGTACTGCGGTTGCAACGTCGGATACCTCGGCACGAGTTGGACGTGGATTATCTACCATTGAACCCATCATCTGAGTCGCTACGATACACATCTTCGCATATTGGCGACAAAGTGCAATTAGCTTACGCTGCACAATCGGCACAACTTCCGCACCCGCCTCATAGGCGAGGTCGCCACGTGCTACCATGATACCGTCGCTCGCTTTTACGATTGCTTCCATCGCTTCATCGCTTTCGACAGCTTTCTTGGTCTCAATTTTCGAAATAATTCGTGCTGTCGAACCGTGCGAAACTAGAATCTGACGTAGTTTATCGACATCGTCGGCGCATTGAATAAAACTCATTGCCACAAAATCGAAATCACGACTCGCACCAAACTCAATATCAGCTAAATCTTTCTCGGTAATTATGTCGCCACCCATATCAGTATCAGGCAAATTAATACCCTTGCGGCTCATGACGTAACCATCGTTATTTACCTTAATTTTAATGGCAGTATTCGAAACTTTTTCGATCATTTCGCCCTCAACCTTGCCATCAAATAAAAGTACCGGCTCGCCTACCTTGACCTTTTCTGCCAAATTGTACTGTACCGGCAAGACATAACCACCGTCATGTTCTTTACAGGCATAATCGAGTATTATTTCATCCCCAGTTTTTAGATCCAAATGATTTCCCTTTATATCTCCTAAGCGAATTTTTGGACCCTGTAAATCCTGTACTAGCGCCACAGATTTACCGCGCTCTGCCGCATAACGCCGCACAATCGCAATTTGCTGATCACGCTCATCATAAGTACCATGACTAAAATTAAAACGAAAACCGTTTACGCCCGCATAGACCATTTCTTTCAATTTCTCTTCTGCAAATACGGATGGGCCAACCGTCGCCAAGATTTTTGTACGTTTAAATAACTTATTAGAACTCATAATACTAATTATACCCCAGAAAAGCTCAAGCATAAAAAAATGAGGCTTTAGCCTCTCAAGAAGATATGAGGGCGCCGCACTCTAAGTGCTGGCGCCCTGTTTGTTTGGCCTTCGCTGGTTTAGATCAATTCATTACATCCCTGCATTTCGTCCAATGGCACCTTTTTGGCGCCCGCTATGCCAAGATTGACTTCCAGTTTCGTCCGTCACCGGTGACGAACAATTCTTTCCATCTCACCTATAGCTCGCTACTACGTACGATCAAAGACATTTGTCTGGCCCCTCAGGGCCTCGTCCGTCGTCGTGCGTAGCGACTCCACCGGCCCCTCTGGGCAGGCGGAGATAGCAACCCCAAGCGCATATAACGAGCGTCCCCCCTATATTGCTCAGGTTTATGGTCCTCCATACACTTCTGTAATGCTATGATCGGGATTCCCCTACCGGCACAACGCATCCGGTTAGCGTGCATCCAGCTCAGCCTAAATATGCTGCTTCATCACAGCAATACCTCCTACTCTTCCGAATAGAACAACTAGCATTATAGCATATAATGTAGAAAAAGTCAATAGTATTCATGCCAACCTATCAAAAATACCCCTTTTTACAGGGGTATTTCAAATTCAACTTGGTGATCACGGTGGGAATCGAACCCACGATTGCCAGGATGAAAACCTGGAGTCCTAACCACTAGACGACGTGACCAGTACTCCTATTTTAACAAGATATCTTGCTTTTGGCAAGTCTACTTCTCTTTTGCGACACTAATCACGGTTTCCGCCAAACTTTCAGCGGCATTATCTTTCGTGAAACTATGCAAATTAGCGGATAATTTATCACAATCTCTTTCACTACGTAGTAAATGCGTCACCGCATCCAGCAATAACTCTGGTTTTTTCATCATCTTCGAATCGGACACTACAATCGCCGCCTCGGCTTTTTCATAAGCTTTTGCATTTTTAACCTGATGACGACCTGGTAATTCTTCATTTGGCACCATAATCACCGGTTTCGCCATACCTGAAAGCTCTGTCATAGTTGAAGCACCAGCGCGCGAAATCACAATATCTGCCGCACCAAACAACTTCCACATTTCGCTCGAAAACTCAATCATTCGGAAGTTTGACTTCAGCTCACCGTCTTCCCACTTTTCATAATCTTTCAAATCCATCATATCCGGATAGCGTTCACGGCCCGCCACCAACATCACAGAGGCCTTCTTTAAGAGCTCCGGGAGAATTTCGCGCATTGTTAGATTAATATCCTCTGCACCGAGACTACCACCGGTGGCTAAAACTAGCTTCTTCTCTGGATCAAAACCTAACTCTTTCTTCAAGGCACGCTGTTTTCGTTCTGAGACCGGGCGAAATTCCTCGCTAATCGGAATTCCTGTCCACTCTGCCTTATGTTCAGGATAAGAATAGTAGCTGAGCGGCATTCCCGTTGCAATCTTTGCCGCTTTCTTTGAAAGCAATCGATTCGTTAAACCTGGAGTAGCATCGCTGTCGTGAATTACATATGGGATTCTAAGCAAACGTGCCGCTAAACCAACCGGCAAACATACGTATCCACCCTTTAAGAAAATCGCATCAGGTCGCTTGAAGACCAATCGGAAAAAGCTCTGGAAAAAGCCACCAATCGTCTTAAAGAGATCGACAAAGTTATTAAGTACGATGTCAAAATGGCGCAAATAATCCATGAAACTAAAACCGGCATAACGACGCAGTTTACCGGCCGCCACCTTTTTGATATCGATTTCCATCCCGTTTTCAATTGTAATTTTACGGGCGTTTTTGTAGTATTTTTTATCAGTCCAAAAATCTATCTTGGCTCGTGGTCTTTTTTTCCAAATTTCACGTACGACGGCGACTACCGGCGTAACGTGGCCCCCGCTGCCCCCGCCCACTACTAGAATCTTCATCTATTGCTTCTCTTTTTGTCCATCTAGATATTTGTAATGTCATGCCGACGGCAAATGCTACGAACATCATGCTCGAGCCTCCGTGGCTCAGGAATGGCAGCGTAATTCCCTTCATTGGTATTAGCGCTAGCATTCCACCTACGTTGATTATAACATGAGCAAAAATCCAGGCAAAAACCCCAAGCGTAAAGAAGCTTTGCGCCTCATCTTCCGTCTTTCGCGAAACGTCAATCAAATGCCATAGTAATATTGCATAAATCAGCAAAATACCAACCGCGCCGATAAAACCCCAGGCTTCGCCTACTACCGAAAAAATCGAATCACTCGGCGCCTCTGGTAGATAACCCGTCGTCTGTACGCTATTGCCCAGGCCAACCCCAAAAGCACCACCCGTACCAAAACCAATCAACGAGTTCATGATATGAAAATCATCGCCCTGCCCGCTAAAACTCGCCAAACGCGTCAAACGGTGCGGCGCAATATTAATCAAAAGAATCACGCAAGCAAGTACAACAAGAGCAAATACGCCTAACTGTTTCCAAGGCATTTCGCCTACGAACATCATCGCGCCTAGCATAATATAAATTACCGCTGTGCTACCTAAATCTTTCTCCAAAAACGCCACAATAAAGGCAATTGCTGCAATCAAGGTCACCATCGGCACCCAGAATTCCCCCTTATCTAGCTGTTTATTCTTGCGTCGGTCTGACACCAACCAAGCACCATAAAATAGCACCGCTATCTTTAAAAGCTCTGCCGGCTGTAAGCTTCCCATTATTGGAATCCTCAAAGCACGGCACGCACCTTCGTCACAAATCACTAAGGATTCCGCACCAGCTCGGCCCAAAACTGCCGTCAAAAAGCATAAAACCAAAGATACGGCAACAGCCGCCTTGCTGACTTTTCCAAGCTTTTTATATGGTATTAAAGCGCCTGCAATTAAAGCCAAAACGGACGCAAATACGCTTTTCAGTTGTCCTGAAAAATAGTAGTCATTCGAGAAACCTTCCGATTGCGCCGCACGCGGACCAATCGCGTAAATAATCACCAGCCCGGCCGCCATCAGCCCCACCGTCAAAAGCAGAATCGTGAAATCCGGTCGGTGTTTTCTCACTTAATTATGCCCCCACCCATTGCTAGAAATATACCAAGCATTGCCGTTACGCCACCGATAATCCAGAAGCGCATTACTACTTTACTTTCTTCCCATCCTTTGGCTTGCAAATGATGATGAATTGGTGCCGAAACGAAGACCTTTTTATGGAAGAAACGTTTCGAACAGATCTGAATTAAAGAACTGCCGGCTTCTACTACAAAAAGCGCACCGATGATCGGTAGCAACAAGAAAGAATTGGTCATCATCGCCACCACACCTAAACCAGCGCCCAGCGCAAACGACCCAGTGTCGCCCATCATAAAACGAGCCGGATAGACATTAAACCAAATATAAGAAAGCAAAGCACCAATCACAATAAAGCAGAATCCTGCTAAGAACCATTGGCCTTGCAAAAGCGCAATTACGCCATAAGAACCGTAAGCTAACATGGCAAGGCCACCCGCCAAACCATCCATACCATCCGAAATATTTACTGCGTTACCAGTTGCTACCACTGCAAAAGTAAAGAGCGCGATCATGCCGACAATACCGATATTAATCTGCCCCACATAAGGTACCATTACCGAAGTCCACCCAAGCTTTACGGCAAAGAACCAACCTAGCGCTAAACCTAAGGCCGTAATCATCGCAAACTTAACTGGCGCACGCAAACCGGCAGCAGCATTTTTGCCGAACAAATTGATTACGTCGTCAATAAAGCCAATAATACCGCCACCAACAAAAGCCGCAATCGGTAGCCATGTTTGACCACGATTTAGACATTCACAAGCAATCAGCACGATCGGCACTGCAACTAGCATAATCATGCCCGCCATCGTCGGAAAATGTCGCTGAATTTTGTCCTTATGCAGCTCGTTCATGACCTTTAATTCTTTGCCCGTCACATCAACGCTTTTTTGGCGTTTCCATAGTTTGTGCTTATAGGCAAAAGTTGTATAAATTGGCGTCAAAAACATCGAAAGCAAAAAAGCACCAAGCGCGAGAATCAACTCGTATCCTATATATGAATTAATACTATCTAACATCCGGCTTTATCCTTTCTATTTTATCGGCTCTATCCTTAAATATTCTAACAAATAATTGCTAATCTCGGTAAATACTGGCACCGCATCCAACGATCCCCAGAGCAAGCTGCTACCATCTAGACGCACCATTATGACGTATTCCGGCAATGACCCGTTCGTGTTTTTGCGACCATAACCAATCACGCTCGCAATTGTTGCGTCTGAAGTATATTTACCGCTCGCATCATAAGTTTCCGAGGTGCCGGTTTTAATTCCGATCTTGTAACCCGCCTTGTCGCCAGAACGCGGCACTTCATTAGCGCGCACCTCTTCTAGCATCGAACGCATCTCCTCGCTCGTGCCTTTTGTTATTGTTTGCCTGACCGGTCCTTTATCATCATCTTTATAGAAAGATTTATTTTTCATCACTCCCGCTATCACTGTAGGAGTATAGTAATCTCCGCCATTTACTAACGACGAAAAACCAGCCGCCACCTGCAACATCGTCAAGTTCATACCCTGGCCGAAAGTCATATTCGCATAGCGTACCGCATTCCCCTCGTCTTCTTCCGGGCTAATAATAACACCCGGCGCATCATATATTTCTACGCCCGTTCTCTTCCCTAAACCAAAATGATCAGTTAGATAGCTATAAAGTTTTCGACGCGCATCCTTCGTAATTGAACCTCCCCCCAAACGACGCAGGGCTTCAATCGATCCGGTATTAAATGAATAATCTAATGCCGTTCTGAAAGAGATCTGGCCTAGAGCTTTATTTGTTAACGCGTTCTGCATTCTACGGTCTTCGACGTAAGTATAGCCAGCGTTATAATAAGTGTCGTTCGGCCTTAATACTCCTTCATTAATCGCCGCAGCATACGTAAAAGTCTTACAAACCGAAGCTGGCTCATAAGGCGATTCGGTTACGCGATTAATAAACAAAGACGCATCTTTTTCTTTGTAGTAAGTTTCCGGATTATAAGATGGGTAATTCGCCATCGCCATAACTTTACCGTTATTCGGATTCATTACAATTGCGCTGGCTGCCGTGATTGCACGATTATTCTCCATTCTAGTCTTCAAAATCTTCTCGATTTTGCGCTGGATATTTTCGTCCACCGTCAAAACTATGTTTTCACCATCTTGCGCCGGAATCTCAATATTATCATCTCCAATAGAAAGCGGAATATCATGTACGTCTGTAATGGTTTTAAGCATACCATTTTTGCCCGCCAATCGATCATTTAGTGAGCCCTCCAAACCCGTGCCTACCCCCTCCGCATTTACGAAGCCTAGTATTTGTGCGCCTAATTGTCCGGCCGGATAAACTCTACGCGAAGTTTCTTTTTGCCCTACCCCGCGCAAATTTGCCTCTCGTACTTTAGTTACGGTCTCATAGTTCACATGTTTTGCAATTTCAACATAGCCGCTCTTCATGTCAGACCAAACTTTATCCCAAGTCGTAATCATTTGATTTCCGAGAATATTCGACAACTGCGCCTGGACTTTGTCTTTATCATTTACATAACTTGGATCAACGAAAATCAACCAGGTGCGCTCGTTCATAATAACTGGAGTCGTCGCGTTTTCGCCGTCCATCATATAAACTTCACCGCGTTTTGCGAGTAAAGAATACTTCGAAACGCGCATCTCACTTGCCGCATCAACATATTTACGGTGATCAATAATTTGCACCAGGAATAATCGCACCACTGCAATAAAAACAGCCATGAAAATAGCTATTTTCATCAATAAATAACGCGATCTGCGCGACATAAACATAAGTAGATTATACTACATTTAACCCCTTATTCTATATAGAAAAGCATAAAAACTATTGACTTTTTCGCAAAAGTATGCTATAATCTCTCGCAATATCGTAAGGGGTGGGGTACGAAGTACCTTACCGGACAAGAGAAAGGTGGAGACCATGGCTTACGTGCCGCGTTTCCCCAATGTCACAGCCGCCGAGATCGTCAACAAGTACCACTTCGACGAAGCGGCCGAAGAGCTCCACATGAAGCCCTTCGAGTCGCACCTCTGCGAGATCCCCAACGTCGCCATTTCCGACTATTGGCGAGAGGAGGAGTACCTTCGCGAGGAGGTCGAGCTTTGCGGGCGCCTGCTGTTCGTCCTCCCCATCGATGAATGCACGATGGATGACCGCATCGCACTCGCCGAACGCAAGGCTCTCGTCAACTGGTGGCTGTCCGCACTCTACTGATATCCACCCCACTACAAGGGCCCCGAGCTAACTCGAGGCCTTTTTTCCTTCTCCGTAAAAAATTCCGGCCAAACACTTACCGGAATTTTTTCATACAAGAAAAATGTATATTATTCTTTTACAAAATCCGCACTGTTGGCGTCAGCCATTGCTGCTGCCACCTGATTTTTATCCTCATCGGCTGCCGCCGCGGTAATCTTCGCATTTTCCACCGCTAGAGCGTCGCGTTGCGCTTCGAGGTTTACAATTTCACTATCTACCTCGGCTATTTCGACATCATAATTAGTCACTTTAGTACTTTGCGTCAGAAAAATTAAGCCAGTTAGTAGCACAATTAGCACAATAGTAATTGTATGACTAACCGGCCCCAGGACTATCTTTGAATTATGACGTACATCATTACGATTACGCGCCCAAGTATTACTTGTGCTTCTCGTTCCCGTCATTCTTCTGGTTGCATAATATGCTGGCATCAAAATATTCCGTTTTTGTTTTTATTTTTTCTCTACACTTAAGCTTTGGCGGTGAGCTGGACGACAAGAGAAAAACGTCCAGCTCCTACCAAAGAAGGTCAAAAATGTTTTTTAGTTTACACACTCCGCACTAACTACACCTATTGTAGAGGCACCCCGTTATCGGGGCATATAGGTCTTGTTCGCGTTTTTAGCATCAAAAAGATTGTTTTATCGGTCAAAATAAAAATCTATTTGTTGGTCAAAATTACTGCTAAATACTAGCGGAAGTGAACTTTAACTTGTTGTGCACGGCTTCTGTTCGTGACAGTAATCTTTGCCATACTCCTTACTCCTTTTTGTTTTTTGTTTTTACGATGGCGCCTTAGTCCAGGACTTCAAGTGCCATCAAGATTGGTCAGATCTTTTCGGCCACCCTAAGTTTTGCACTACGCGCACGGGGATTATTAACAATTTCGATATTGTCCGCAATAATCGGTTTCTTAGTAATTATCTTCAGTGTCGACTCTAGGCCTTTGCTGCTTTCGTCCTTAAAATACTCTTTAACGAGTCGATCCTCGAGGCTATGGAACGTAATAATCGCTACTCTTCCGCCCGGATTCAATAATTTGGGCAATAATGGCAATGTTTTCTCGATAATTCCGAGCTCGTCGTTCACGACAATCCTTATTGCTTGAAAAATCCGTGTCGCCGGATGCGTATGCGAGTACGGTGATTTTGACTTTATTAAATCAGCGAGTTCGGTAGTTGTTTCGACTGGCCGATTCATGCAGATTTCGCGGGCTAGCAATTCAGCACGACCACGTCGTTCCTCTGCGTATTTCTCAAAAATATCCGCTAGTTTTCGTTCGCTCCACTTATTTACTACCGTCCATGCGTCCAATTCTTGCGACTCGTCCATTCGCATATCGAGTCGTGCCTTTTTCGCAAACGAAAAACCTCGTTCCCCCTCGTCTAATTGCGGTGAAGAAACTCCAAAGTCCGCCAAAATCATATCAAAGCTAATTCCACTCTCCACAAGTAGTAGCGCAGTACTATAAAAATCATCATGCATCAATTTCGGCTTCACCTCTTGGTACTTCGCTTCTAAGAAATTAATTGCATTTTGATCACGGTCATTCAGGACCGCACCTTTATAGTTCCGAGTTACTTCCAAAATTTTATCAGCATGCCCACCGTATCCCGCCGTGAGATCTAAATATGTCTCGCCATTTTGCGGCTGCAGATACTCTAATACGCTCGATAATAATACTGGAATATGAACTTCATTCATTTCTTCATTATATCTTAGTTCGAACCCGAGCATCTAGAAATTTCAGGTGTTTGTGTTTTTTGTTGTTTATTTTATCCTTTACACATTTAAGATTCCACAATTACAGCCAGCTTATAGCCAACCCATTAATTATGGAGTTGAGAGACTTAATTTGTGTGAGGTGGAGTTATATGTTTGGGAGGTGTGTATTTTATAGAATGAACCTACGGTTTCTTTTTCGCGTATCCTAAACGCGCCTAAAACTCCTAGATGTCCGAGTTCGAACGCTATTAATGTGCATAAAAATAAAGACCAATATTAGTGCTTTGAAAGGGTAACAATCTGGTATGCATTCGATTGGTCTTTGATCTCAATCTTCCTTTTCATACTTTTTATTTTTCCAACCGTCCTTTGGTTTTTATTTTTATTTCGTGGTGTTTATTTTGTTTCCACTTGTCCTTAGTTTAAGCAACAAATCCAAAAATTTCAAGACCCATTTTTGCCTAGTTTTCCACATTTTGGTGTAAAACATGATCAATTAACAGGGGAAAAACCGAACAAAATATTTGTTTTACTTATGTTTTTCCACACTTGCAAAACTTTATTGACAATGTTTTAAAAACCGAACAGCAAAGCCCTTGAAATTATTACAATTTATTGCAAAACTATTGCCCTGCCCGCTCTTGATTATTTCGCAAAATATTTCTAAATAAAAAAGGCTCAGAACTTCCCTGTTCCGAGCCTTACGTTTAGTAATTTCCTAGCCACAATGGATAAAATGCCCAATAATTCGACGTCCGCATCACCGCGTAGCGACGATCTTTCTCTGGATAGTCCTCCGGCGACCAAAACTCCATTTCGAGCTCAAATTCCTCGCCATCAAGCTGCTTAAACACCGCAATGTCCTGTTTCGTTTCTTCATCGAATCTAATGTGGTCAAACCGTCCAATTAACGGTACAATGCAAAACTCATATATTAGCGTAAAACACCCGCTAACTATCCATCCCAACAGACAACCGCCTTTAATCACTCCGGCCGGGATAAAGATAACCATCAAGATTACACCCACCAGGTATAGAATGAAGCTTGCCGCTGTTCGGATGATAATGTTGAAGCCCTGAGCTCTAATGTTCGGATCTTCGAAGTATCCTCGCCCTTTGTACTCTAGGTATGCCACCACGAAACCTAACGCATAAGGATAAACCCAACACGTCATAATTGCAGATATCAATAATTCCGCCGCTATGTAAGCGATTATTGCAAATAGGATAACTAAACCAATACTTTTAAGGACTAGCATATTACCACCCCCTTCATCAAAAATGACCTAGATCACATGCTCCAGGTCTATTCTCTATTTTTTCTTCTTCAACGTCAAACTTAAGCTTAATTAATCAAGCCATCTTCACGCATCGTTTGAAGCAGTGTTTCTCTTTTTTGCTCCAAAAAATCGTTTTTACCAGACAAGAACAGCGTACGCATCAATAATTCGCCGTCATCGATGTGTAGCTCAATAAACTTCCAAACCGATACGTAGCCACGATAATAAGCTAAGTCGGCATTAATCGGCAAAACCCCCGTCCCACGAAATGCCCGCTGCACTATTCCAAAGCTATTCTCCCGCGAGCGTCCACAAGCTAAATACTCTAAACGCCATAGTATCTCGAATGTCTGCCTAAAGTTTTTCTTACACACTTGCGCCAAACCAATCGCTAAGTATCGCGCAACGCAAAGATCATCAAATTTACCATCGATTGCCTGTTCGCATGCTTTTGCCAAGCCTTCATCTGTTAAACGACTATACATTCCACTTTTTGGATATAAAAGAACTGGCAAATTTCCCGCACCAGAATCCTTCGTAACAGCACGTAGCACATGTACGCCCAACTCGTGTACAATTATCTTCTCTAGTTCAATACGAGAATAGTTCTTTTCGCGCGCACCCGGTAAATAGATTCTCTGATCTGTCGCCTTTGTCACTGCCGTCAAAATGTTATCATCCACTTCAGCGCGATAAGGAATACGCAACTCTTCGTCTATTATTTCGTTAATAATATTTGCCGCTTCTGGAACTGTAAATTCTTGTTGGCCTTCTGGGATATGGCGCATTACGCTACCAAAAAGACCATCAAGCATCTTTTTGAATTTGCGGATTGTTTCCGGTTTAGGTTTGTAATGCTTTTTACGATTACGCCCCATCACGCCAATCATACTGAGCATTTCGCGATAAATTATTTGTTCATTTTCCGATAGCTTCTTTTTATCTATAGATGCTACTCTTTCGCGGAGCAAAGACCAAAACGTGTCTTCATGCATTCTGCCCAATGCCGCATCGCTTGCCCGCTGGAAGCGGCGCTTTGCGCGTGCCTTCTCGACGCCATTATTAAAATCGTACGAAGCAGATATTAACTCCGTATGATACCAACTTTGCCCTAAATCCTTAGTTAAAGATTCCCTAAGTTCATCCGGTAGATCTACCCTTTTTCTAACTTCTTCAAGGTTGGCCAATATTTTTGCACGTCGTCTGCCTAGCTTTCGCTCGTCCAACACTTTATATCTGTATGGCGGGTATACCATCTGATTGTCGGCTAAAAATAAATCCCTTACCTCTGCTTCATTTGTGGGGCGTATATATTCAACATAATTTATCCGACGAGAAACTACCTCTTCGACTAAATCGAACAGGTCCTTGCTCCCCACCGAAGCATTAGCGTCATGCATATAGTCTATATTATAACTCAAAATTACAATTGATGATTGCGTTGACGCTTACGCATAGTCGGGTTCAATTCCTTTTTGCGTAAACGAAGAGACTTAGGTGTAACTTCAAGAAGCTCATCTTCCATCAAAAAGTCCAAGCACTGCTCAAGAGATAGCTGCGTATAAGGCGTAAGCTGAATCGCACCATCCGAAGCGTGCGTACGCATATTTGTAAGCTGCTTTTCGCGACACACATTAATGTCTAGCTCGTCTTTCTTCGACAAACCAACAATCATCCCCATATAAACATCAACCTGAGGTGGAATATAGAGAATTCCACGTGCCTGCGCTGCGTCTAGCGCATAAGCCGTACTTTGGCCAGCTTCAGAGGCCACCAAAGCACCATTACGTTCTTGACGGTAATGTGAAGTAGCCGGCTGGTATCCCTTTGGCAAGGTGTTCATAATTGCCGTACCTTTTGTTTCGGTCAAAAGATTATTGCGAAGACCAATCAAGGCTGCAGTCGTAATGACGTAACGGAAGCGCGTGCTACCAGTCGTGGTCATTTCTTGATCGACTAGTTCTGCCTTGCGTACGCCTAATTCTTGCGAGACCGCGCCGACAAATTCTGGCGCCACCTCAATCGTAAGCTCTTCAACCGGCTCCATCTTTACACCATCTTCGGTCTTATAGACAACTTCTGGACGACCAACTTCCATTTCATAGCCTTCGCGACGCATAGTTTCGATCAAAACCGAGAGATGCAACTCGCCACGGCCGGAAACTTTGTAACCTAAACCTTGTGGTTCTAGGCGCAAAGCAATATTGGTCTCTAATTCGCGTTTCAAACGGTCGCCAATTTGGCGTGAAGTCGTAAACTCACCTTCGCGTCCTTTAAGCGGCGAAGTATTTGGGCCAATATAAATACTAAGCGTTGGCGCTTCTAGCTCAATCGTTGGCAAAGCTTCTGGATTATCGCCAGTGGCTATCGTATCACCAATCGAAGCAGCGCCAAGACCAGCCAAGGCAACAATATCACCCGCAATCGCCTCGGTGGTTTCTTCACGCCCCAAGCCACGATAGGTATACAAGCTATCAATCTTCCCCTTTACAACCGAACCGTCCGTCTTCATGATCGAAACAGACTCATTTTTCTTTAATTTTCCACGGAAAATCTTACCGATTGCATATTTACCGAGATAACTATCCGCAGCTAATGCGGCCACTAAAAGCTGTGCGCCTTTTGAATCATCAACGTCTACTCGCGGTTCTGGAATTTCATTAATAATAGCGTCAAATATCACATGTAAATCATCTTCAAGATCCGGAGTTCTACCTGCGCGGCCATCACGCGCAATTGCATAATAAGTTGGATATTTTAGTTGTTCTTCGTTCGTGGCTAATTCCAAGAAAAGATCAGCAATTTCGTCTTCTACTACACCTAAACGTGCCGCAGGCTTATCAATCTTATTGATTACCACAATCGGCGTTAGAGACAATTCTAGGGCTTTTTGAAGCACAAATTTCGTCTGTGGCATTGGCCCCTCTTGTGCATCTACAATCAAAAGCACGCCATCTGCCATATTAAGAGTACGCTCTACCTCACCAGAAAAGTCTGCGTGCCCTGGCGTATCGATAATATTAATCTTATACCCATCATAAAAAACCGCAGTTTGTTTTGCAGTAATCGTAATACCGCGCTCATGCTCCTGATCGCCAGAATCCATAATAAGAGTCTGCCCCATCTCAGCCTGATTTTCGCGAAAAGTATTGCTTTGCTTCAAAAGAGCATCCACCAAAGTGGTTTTACCATGATCTACGTGGGCGATAATCGCCACATTGCGAATTTTGCTCTTATCTTTCATATTATTTTCCTCACCCGTTTTCAGGTTTTCTATTGAAGACTCACTATCTCTTCTGGAATGGGTAAAATTGTCTAGATTGGTATTTTCTTTATGTCTGGCGCGGTTTTTTAGCCGAGCCATGACAGAAAAAAATGCCAAAATAGGCAATTTTAGACTTCCAGATGGTGGGCGGTAGAGGATTTGAACCTCTGACCTCGTCTACGTCAAAGACGCGCTCTAGCCAACTGAGCTAACCGCCCATAAAGTCTGCGTTTATTTTACCACAGTTAAGCTTCCCTCGCAAGCGTGTTGCGCTTGATTTTATCTCAAATGAGAGTATAATACCTTGTATTGGGTCCGTAGCTCAGCTGGTTAGAGCACCTGCCTTTTAAGCAGGGTGTCGTGAGTTCAAGTCTCACCGGACTCACCATTTTTTTGGAGAAAAAATGTGAGACGGTCAGATTTGAACAATTGAAAATCGAAGCCGGACTCACCATTTTTTTGGAGAAAAAATGTGAGACGGTCAGATTTGAACAATTGAAAATCAAAGCCGGACTCACCATTTTTTTGGAGAAAAAATGTGAGGGCTTTTGCCCTCACTTTATTTTTTAATCTTCTTTTACCTCTATTACGACCGGTTTCTTC
>CAMNFE010000005.1 GCA_946537195.1 uncultured Candidatus Saccharibacteria bacterium
CCATAGCGCCAGGGAAATACCTGTTCCCATTCCGAACACAGAAGTCAAGCCTGGTAGCGGCGATTATACTGCTCTGCGGGAAACTAGCAAGATGCCGAATTATACAAACAGGCCACCTCAACGGGTGGCCTTTTGTCTTACCTGTTTGTATAACGAACGAATCTATGATTCGTGAGCATTATACTTGATTATCCGCCACCTCAACGGGTGGCTTTTTGTCGTTTCGAAGAAAAGAATAAAAGCCACCAAATAGGTGGCTCCTTTGTTAGTCGGCGCGATGATATATGCCATATTTTTTATGCGACTTATTGCGTCGACCTTCTTCTTCCGCTTTCTGCTCTAGTATCGCAAGTTTGTCTGCGCGACGAAATCTTTTTTCTAACTGATACTTTAATCTTAGCAATATGCCACGGTGTGCCTGAAAGATATCATCTGTCATTTTGCTATCGGTATCAGATGGATTCTTATAGCTATCTTCTAGATCGCGCAACATCTTTTCGACTCCTCTTAGCGCATCTGCTAAAAGCATTGCGCTATTACGGCAGAAATAGCTATCATAGTGAACGGTTTTTGGCATTATGGCTAATGCGTGCGCAATATAGCCGATACTTTTGTCGTTGAATAATGCCTCTATCTCACGCACATTAAAATCGCGGCGTCGCGAGAATAGGCTAGTGCTAACGACTTTTAGCGTTTCTGCGTCGAACTGTTGAAACTTCTTCACGAATACGACCCCCAATCGTAGATAAAACAAAAGCGATAAAAAACATACCGAAGTACATATATAATTATACAATATTATTGTAATTTAGCAAATAATTATTTTTTCAAATCTTTATTATATAAGCTACGGTAAATACTGCAATCGCGAAGCAGCTGGTGGTGTGTGCCACTGTCGACTAGTGCTCCCTCTTCGATAACGAAAATCTTATCACTATCGATAATAGTAGATAAACGGTGTGCAATTACAATAAGAGTATAGTCGCCTTTTAGCTCATTTACGGCGTCCTGGATATCGGACTGAGTCTGATTATCAAGGGAGGAAGTTGCTTCATCGAGAAGAATGATCTTTGTTTTCATCAGTAAGGCACGGGCTATAGCGAGGCGCTGTTTCTGGCCGCCAGATAATATTACGCCGCCCTCACCAAGAATAGTATTGTATTTATTAGGAAGCGACATAATATAATCATCGATATGAGCCAATCTGCACGCTTCACGGATTTCGCTCATTTTTGCATTCGGTTTGGCGAGTAGCAGATTATCTTTTACGGAATAATTAAAAATGTATGGCTGCTGCGTCACGACCGATATATTGTTGCGTAGTGAATTGCGACTATATTCACGAATCGGAATTCCATCAATCAATATTTGCCCACTATCATGGTCGTATAGACGCGTAATCAAGTTTATGATGGTAGTTTTTCCAGAACCGCTTTTGCCTACAATCGCAACTTTTTCGTTTGCTGCTATATGCATATTAAGATCTTTTAGAACTTGTTTTTTGCCATATGCAAAACTAACATGCTGAAACTCAATATCGCCATCTAGTTTGTCGGTTTCTATCGTGCCGAAATGTTCTTTTTTATACGTTTTGTTGTCGAGTATTTCAAAAATACGATTACCGGACAGCTCTATTTTCTTATTGTTTTCAATTAGACGCGCAGCACCATAGAATAAATCTCGAATTTGATTGAGATAGTTATAAATAATAATAAATACCGGAATAGTTAATACGCTTTGCGTAAATAGAAAACAACCAAAGGCCAAAAAAACAAATTCCGATAAATAGTATGTTGCGGCTTCAAGTAGTTGGAAACGACGATCGATATCGCGAATTTCTTTTTCTCGGCTGGTCGTTTCTTTGATCTTTCGCCCCACGCTGCGCGCGATTGCTTCGCCGGCATTTAGGGTTTTAATGTCGCGTATGCCACGTACAATTTCAGTAGCCATGCCAGTACGTTCGTCGAGGTTTACATTTAGTATTCTTTGAACTTCGGTCATGCGTTTAATGCGCCAGTTGCTTACGAAAAAGCAGATTATCGCAATAACGATTGACAGTACGAACATCTCGCGGCTCAATATGAACACGGTGACTAAAATACCGACATGCGAAATCAAATAAACTGTCCATATTGCATAATCATAGAAGACCGATGAAACTTTGTCTGTATCGGAGGTTAGACGCTCGATTATTTTTCCCGTACCAGTTTTGTCAATCTCGGATATTTCCAGTTTTAATGCTTCGCGCACTAATGCCTGTTGCATTCCATACAGCGTTCCATATTGGAGCTTATGAAGATAATAAGAGCGCACATAAACCATAACTGTGTCTAAGAGATTTATTATCAATACGGCTAACGCAGTATAGATTACTTGATCGACGATACCGTCGGTAATTCTGAGAATAATTTGTGAAGTTAAAAGCGGCACGATGACGCCCGTAGCGACACCGATTAAGCAGCCAATGAAACTAGCAAAAAGAATTGAACGATGTTTATCGCAGAATTTAATAGATTTAAGTAAAATTTGCAGCGCACTGTATTGAACTGTGTGCCCGTGCGCTTTCTTGTTTTTTGCCCACCTCTTTGCCATAAGTATATTATACAATTATTTTCTACTTATAGCGTCGCGGATCTCGTCTAAAATTTGCTTGTCTTTTAGATGCTCGACACTACGAAAGCGTGCTAGTGGCACTCCTGCTTCGTAGAACATGCGATTGATTTCTGTATCATGATCCATGTTGGCTTCGTAATCGTGCGAGGTGTCATCGAGTTCAATAACGCAAATAATTTCACCGCTCTTTTTGCTAATTAGGGCAAAGTCGACCTTTTTACCTTCAATATGCTTTAGTGCTAAACCCCAGTTTTGTCCTTTGACTTTGTGATTAATTATATCGGACAAGTGAACTTCTGGGATAATATACCAATAGCGTCCCACAAGACCGTTAAGGCGATGGAAGAATTTATTCTTGCGCTCTGTCATTAAGTATCTACGAGAATAATAACGAAAATTAGACTTTTTTATTTTCGTAGGATGACTAGCGCGCTGTTTATCACTAAACATTTCTGGAATTTTTGACAGCGCAAAAAGGACCAATGCAATACCAAAGGCCATCAAAATAGTCTTCAAATCCATAGCTATATTATACCTGATTATAAATCTTCTAAGAAGAACATGCTTCTCTTACGGCACTGGGTTTGTGGTAGTATTTCGTCGGTCGAAGAGTGATTGAAGTTCTTTTCACTGTCGCAACTATGGCCGTAGACGATCCAGTCGATAGCTAGAACCGCTGCAGCTACGACTACAATGCAAATTGCTATTCCCATTACTACCCAAACTGCACTTTTTGTGCTTTTTTTGAAATGCTCTTTGCGGCTAGGCTTGGCTGGTTTTTTGATTGTAGTTTTGCGCGTACTTTTGATTGCGGCCTTTGCTACTCTTTGATTTTCTAAATCACTACGTTTTTTGCTCATATACCCCTACTATATCTTTAGTTTTTCAGCTACTTTATATTTACTAAATATTTTCCAACCCCACTCGACTAGTTTTGTCATCCAGCGCAAAATTATTACTGAAGCTAACGCGAGCGCGATACAAATTACCCAGCTCTGCATTGTCATTCGTGTCATACCGAAGAAGGCAGGGATGAGGATGTACGACAAAGCGAGGCCGGCCACACAAACGCCTATTACAAATGCTTTATAGCCATCTATCGGCTTCGAAGCGCGGGCGACCATCATCATGCCAACTACCATTAACAAGAAGGTGCAACTTGTCGATACATCGACCTGGCTAATGTCGAAGATGCTTCCAATAATCACCATCAACATTACAACTATCATGTCCGTCAAGCCACCAGGTGCCGCACGTTTTAGAATATTGCTAACGAAATTGCCTTTAATTAAATCGTGGTTTGGCGCCTGCGAAAGCAAGAAGCCCGGAATACCAATTGTAAATGCGCTAATCAAAGAGATTTGCGCCGGGATTAGCGGATAAGCAATCGTGAAAATAATTGCAATCATACTCGTGATAAATGAGAAAACGTTTTTGACGAGGAATAGGCTACCGGATCGTTCAAGGTTATTAACGACGCGACGGCCTTCCGCAACAACTTCTGGCATACGTGAAAAATCTGATTCAAGTAGTACGACTTGTGCGGCTTGTACTGCTGCGTCACTACCGCTCGCCATCGCAACTGAACAGTCCGCATCGCGAAGCGCTAAAACGTCGTTCACGCCATCGCCAGTCATCGCGACCGTCTTGCCGTCTTCCTGCATAGCCTTCACGAACTTACATTTTTGCTCCGGCGTGACGCGACCAAACACTGTATATTTGCGCATCGCATCGGCAATCTTTTCATCCGTGTCTAATGTGGATGCGTCAACATAATGTTCAGCACCTTTTATGCTTGCTTTCTTTGCAACTTCAGAAACAGTACGCGGGTTATCGCCGGAAATCACCTTAATTTCTACGCCTTGTGCGGCAAAGAATTTAAAGGTTTCCGTTGCGCTTTCGCGGATTGGGTTAGTGATTAAAACTAAAGCAAGTGGAGTGATTTCTGCGGTTAATTTACGTCCGTCGGCGGAATCCTCATATTTGCTAAATAGCAATACGCGGTAACCTTTTCCGCCGTAATCTTCAATCATGTCTTTATATTTCTTATAATCATCGCCTAATACAAATTCAGGTGCGCCCAGTACGTAACTTTCTTTCTCAAAATTAACGCCACTATATTTAAATTCGCTCGAAAAACCAGACACGCTCGTAACTTTACGATCGGTCGGTTTCGTGAAGTATTCCTTCATCGCTTTCATTGTGATATTGTCTGCAGCTTGCGCACTGGCAAAATCGCTCAATAGTCCAAACAAATCTTTTTCGCTATGTTTTTTATCTAGCGAAACGACACTGTCGACGCTCATTGTATTGTCTGTGATAGTGCCGGTTTTATCGACACAAAGCACATTAACACGCGCTAAGGTTTCAATGCTTTTCATGTCGTGTAAAAGCACTTTTTTCTGTGCTAACTTCATTGCGCTCACCGCCAAAGCGATACTAGCGAGCAAAAATAGACCTTCTGGGATCATGCCGATCACGGATGCGACGGCCGACTGGACACTGCGCTGAATGCCGACGCCGTTCAAGAAATAGTTTTGAATAAACATGATGGCGCCAATTGGAATAATAGCAATACCAGCAATGGTGACGATTTTGTTTAATGAACGAATGATTTCGGATTGTTCTTTAGTTTTTACTTTCTTTGCCTGTAAGGTGAGTTGAGAAATATATGACTCTGCGCCTACTTTGGTTAATTGAGCGTAACACTCGCCAGAAACAATGAAGCTTCCGCTCATCAGCTCATCGCCAGGAGTTTTGTGGATTTCGTCCGCCTCTCCCGTAAGTAGTGATTCGTTTACGGCCGCCTCGCCGAACAGAACTTCTGCATCAGCTGGAATTTGGTTTCCTGCACGAAATACTACTACATCGTTTTGCACTAAACGTTCGGCATTAATAGTTTTTTCTTGACCTTCGCGAATTACGTTTGCTGTTGGCGCATTTAACATTGTAAGCTTGTCGAGAACGGTTTTTGCGCGCATTTCCTGAAAAATACCAATCAACGCGTTTGCGATAATAATTGGCATAAAGGTAATATCGCGATACGATCGCACGGCAATTAACAAAATCGCGATAATCAAAAATACAAAGTTGAAATAAGTGAATACGTTACTATATACAATTTCTTTTACGGTCTTGCTCGGCGGTTTTACGGCAGTATTTACAAGACCCTCGCGGCGCATCGCGTGGACTTGCTTCTTTGTCAGACCTTTTTGATAGTTAACTTTTATTTTTTTACTCACTCCTTAATTATATCTCAAAAATTCGTTATATAATAATAAGCACAATGACTAATTATTACGAGAGCACTATCAAGGAGATAGAGCAAGACTTAAAGACGGGCCCACGCGGCTTAAGCGCTTCCGAAGTCACCTCTCGTCACCAGAAATATGGCGCCAATACGCTACCGAAAAAGAAAAAAGACAGTATTGCCAAAATATTTTTGAGCGAATTTGCCGATCCGATTGTTTTATTGCTGCTCGTTGCAATCGCGGTCTCATTTTTTGTTGGCGAGATTGTCGATGCGGTTGCAATTATCCTTATCGTACTCGTCGATGCGATTATCGGCACGTATCAAGAGAATAAAGCTAACAATACCGCCGATGCGTTATCGAAATTAGTCAAAGACGAAGTGCGCGTAATTCGTGACGGCAAAGAAGTTTCGATTAATGTTGAAGATTTAACGATTGGTGATCTTGTCGTTCTTGAGTCCGGCGACAAAATTGGTGCCGATATGCGTTTAGTTGAGGTGCATAATTTTACAGTCGATGAATCGATTCTGACTGGCGAAAGCGTTCAAGTTATTAAATCTACCGAACCTGTTTTAAAAAAGAAAGTTTCAATTTCCGATCAGGAAAATATGATATTCTCTGGCACGGCAGTTGTTTCTGGGCGCGCTAAGGCTTATGTGGTTGAGATTGGTCTCGATACGGAGTTAGGTAAAATTGCCGATACGCTTGCAACAACTGAAGACGAAAAATCGCCACTAACTATTAGGGTAGAGAAGTTTAGTAAACAAATTAGTTGTATGGTAATTGCAGTTGCAATTATTATTGCTATTTTACTAATTGCAAAGCATACGCCTGGGCATGAAATTTTACTTACCGTTATTGCCTTTGCCGTTTCTGCGATGCCAGAAGGTCTACCGCTCGCTCTCACGATGGCGCTTACGATTGCAGCTAATAAAATGTCTAAAAAGAACGTGATTGTGCGTAAACTTAATGCGGCAGAATCTCTCGGTAGCTGTACGGTCATCGCATCAGATAAAACCGGGACTTTGACTGTTAACCAGCAGACCGCAAAACGCATTTTATTGCCGAATGGTGAAGAATATCAGATTTCTGGAACCGGCTATGAAACAAAAGGCAAAGTGACGGGCAATATCTTAAAATACGCCGAAGAAATTGGGCTTTATGGCGCGTTAAATAATGAAGCGGACATTTCTGGTAAAACTCCGATTGGTGATTCGATTGATATAGCTTTTCTGGTTTTAGCCGAAAAGCTTGGCGTAAAAACTAGAGGCATTAAGATACTTGAGCGAATACCGTATGAGTCGGAGAATAAATATTCGGCAGTTTTCTATGAAAAAGACGACAAAGTTTATTGCACAATTAAAGGTTCGCTCGAAGTAGTTGAAAAATTCTGCAGCAAGGCCAATTTTGCAACTACTAAAAACACTAAGAAGCTGAAACAGCAAAACGAATCGTTAGCTAAGGATGGCTATCGTGTAATTGCTCTAGCGAATGGGGAAGTGAAACGTGGCGAAAAATACTCGATCGATAAAATAAATAATCTAACTTTTATGGGCATGGTTGGATTCATTGACCCGATTCGTAAAGAAGCCATCACTTCTATTCAAGAATGCCACGAAGCGGGCATAAAAGTCTTAATGATTACTGGCGACCATCCACTTACGGCGTTCTCAATCTCCAAGGACCTTAAACTTGCCGATAATGAAAAGCAAGTCGCAACTGGCGATGACGTTGAAGATGCATTAAGGGGCACAAAACGTAGTTTTGACGATTTTATAGCTAGTAAAATTGTTTTTGCTCGCGTTACGCCTTTACAAAAGCTCAAGATCGTCGAATCGCTCAAGCGTCAGGGTGAATTCGTAGCCGTTACTGGTGATGGCGTAAATGATGCTCCGGCTCTTAAGGTTGCCAATATTGGTATCGCCATGGGCTCCGGAACCGATATTGCGCGCGAAACGGCCGATATGATTATTATTGACGATAATTTTAAGTCTATCGTAGCTGGCGTAAAAGAAGGTCGCGTTGCTTTTGCGAATATCCGCAAAATCATTTATTTCCTAATATCATGCGGCCTGGCCGAAGCGGCGTTTTTCTGTCTCGCTATAGCCTGCAATATGCCAATGCCACTCGTTGCAGTGCAGCTGCTCTGGCTGAATGTGGTTACGGACGGTATTCAGGATTTGGCGCTTAGTTTTGAAACGGCTGAGCCTAGCATTCTCAAAGAAAAGCCGCGTAGTCCCAAAGATTCGATCTTTGATAAACGCTTAGTGCGCGAAATTGCAATCTCTGCTGCTATTATTACGACCGTTGTTTTTGTATTCTATTGGTATCTTATCAATAAACTTGGCTTTGATGTTACGACTGCGCGTGGGTATATTATGTGTCTCATGGTGTTTATTCAGAATATTCACGTATTCAATTGTCGCAGCGAAAGTCGTTCGGCATTTTCGGTTCCGCTTAGAAATAACTGGTTTATTGCGGCTGGTATTTTCTGCACCATCCTACTTCAAATAATCGTCATGCAAGTGCCGTTATTCTCGCGTTTCCTCCAGACTGTCTCGATCCCAGCTTGGGCGATTTGTTGGCTATTCATTACGGCCAGCTCTGTCCTAATCTTGATGGAGCTATACAAAAACATCGCCTCGCGTTTTGAAAAGAAGTAAAAACGGAGCCAACTGGCTCCGTGGTGAAGCCGCTATCGGTTTCGTAAAACATAAATCCAATTACCGATGAACGCGACTAAGCATAAAATGATAAAAATTGGCGTGAAGATCCGGAACGTCCAGATCCCAATGTGATAGAGTGCTCGACACAGTCCATACCAAAAGGCCCATCTTTGGAATGCGAAAGATAATATATTAAATCCAACGCCGGTTAGCAAGCCCGTAGTAGCGATTAGGACGGTGATCGTAGCCCACCACCACACTCTTTCGAATGGGTTATATTTCATGACCTCCTCGCTCTCTATTCGCACAAGGCGACGAAAGGTACAACGAATTATGTAAATTATACCACAGAATACTAGAAAAGTCAATTTAGGGTAAAATATAAAGAAAAGCGGAGAAGAAATGGCAGAATTACGATGTCCAAAATGTGGCAAAACTTTTAAAGTCGACGATGATAGTTATGCAGATATTCTAAATCAAGTACGCACGCACGAATTTAACGATGAAGTCGAAAAACAGGTTGCGGCCGCACTCGAAAAGGCTGATTCTGCAAACGAACTGGAGCTCGAAAAGGCCAAAAACGCTCAAACCAAAAAGATTGCCGAGCTAGAGGCTAAAATCAAACAGGCTGAAACCGATAAGGAACTAGCAATTACCAAGGCTTTGGCGCCAGTCGAAAAAGAGCTTGAAACCGCAAAAGCTGATTTGAAGACTAAGACCTCCGAGGCTAAACTTCGCGAAGAATCGCTTACGGCGCAAGTTAAACTCCGCGAGGCGGCCCTCAAAACTCAATACGAGGGTGCCTTAAAGCTCAAGGATGAAGAAATTGACCGCCTGAAAGATCTTAAATCCAAACTTAGTACTAAAATGGTTGGCGAAACGCTTGAGCAACATTGTCAAACCGAATTTAATCGTCTGCGTGCCACCGCTTTTAAAAATGCATATTTTGAAAAGGATAACGATGCGCGTACTGGTAGTAAGGGCGATTATATTTATCGCGAAATGGACGAGCAGGGCAATGAAATTATCTCCATTATGTTTGAGATGAAAAACGAAAACGAAACTACCGCCACCAAGCATAAAAATGAGGACTTCTTTAAAGAACTCGATAAGGATCGCAAGGAAAAGGATTGTGAGTATGCTGTCCTGGTAACTTTGCTCGAGGCTGATTCTGAATTGTATAACACGGGCATCGTTGATGTTAGTTATAAGTACGACAAAATGTATGTTATTCGCCCTCAATTCTTCATTCCGATGATTACATTACTGCGCAATGCTGCACTTAACTCGCTAAAATACAAGCAAGAATTAGCCGTGGT
Source organism: uncultured Candidatus Saccharibacteria bacterium (assembly GCA_946537195.1). Classification (GTDB taxonomy): domain Bacteria; phylum Patescibacteriota; class Saccharimonadia; order Saccharimonadales; family Saccharimonadaceae; genus UBA2834. The sequence continues at coordinate 9,850 of CAMNFE010000005.1, forward strand.
ACGCAATCAGAATATCGATATTACGCATTTTGAAGAAAACATGGAAAATTTCAAGATGGCCTTTGCGCGCAATTATGAATTAGCTAGTAAAAAATTCAGTACTGCCATCGAGGAAATTGACAAGACTATTGCGCATTTGCAAAAGACAAAAGAAGCGCTACTCAGTTCCGAGAATAATCTACGTCTTGCCAACAATAAAGCTGAAGACCTTACAATTAAACGCCTTACTCGTGGTAATCCGACTATGGCGGAAAAATTTGCGGAGCTAAAAAAAGAGCGCTCGTAAATATATTGAGCGCTCCTGGTTGACTAGTCACGAATGCTCCTGATCTTACGATCAAGATCTGCTGCCGCCTTATAAAATGCTCTCTTTATGAGCAGTCCGCGCAGAATGCGGAGCGATACTAAGAAGAAGGCTATAGTGAAAGCCGTTCTTATAACAGGTGTCTCTGCCCAGTATGCTACTCCGCACAGGAATAATGCGCAAGAGTGCATAGTGATTTCTTTTAGTGATTTATCTTCGAGAAAGTACCCAGAGAGTACTATTATCGCCACTAAGGCCGCCGCATCATGAAACGACGGTTTCAGTAGTGACATCGCCAGTAAAGCGATTGACAGAACCACTAAAGACATCTGAGCGTATGCGCACGTTAATGCAATATTTGTTTTCCTCATAACTTACCTCCTGAGAAAAACGGCCGCCCATACTTGGGCTGGCATCAATGGGTCGAGGCTCATTCAAGCCTAGTTTTAGTTCCCCTATACTAAAACTAGACTCGAATCTTTCTGAGAAAAACTTAACTAGTCATTTTTGAAGGGTGCTATAAGATAATAAATACCTTATGCTTTAATTATACCACAAAACATTAAAAAAGTCAATATAGATATTAATAAATTGTGCGAAATGAACTAATGTTTGAGCTATGAGACTTCATTAAAAAGCCGGCATTATGCCGGCGTAAGATGGTATTTTGGAAAATCTAACTGTCCATAATTCGATACAGCACCCATCCGGTGGCTAGGGGAACGCTTGCTAGAAATGCGACTATCCAGAAGCCGTGCATATTGAAGGCGTTTTCCCAAATCAGGGCCTGAATTAGGACTACTAGCAATTCGCTCGTAAAACATAAATCTTTTTCGCCATTAGCGTTAGTCGTCAACATGCAAACGAATAACAATAATGGAAACAATATCACCGTCGTGATAGTTTTGAGCGGTGAAATGTTCGCAAAAAGCGTCACGAGCAATGCTATCTGAAAAATCAGCACCAAAATACTCTCGAAAGTTTTTCTCATAACCCCACCTCCAAGAGAAAAACATTAAGGCGGAAATGCGATTCGAGCTAAAATCTGACTCCCCTGTGCGGGATTTCGTCTCGAATATTGCGCATCTCCTCTAACTTAAATGAACTAGTAAATCTTTACTCTGTTTCTATTATGTCACGTTGGGCGGAATTAGTCAAATGGCTTACGCTTGAAAAATTAACATAAGCAGTGTTAGAATTTACCCAGATGTATAACAATGAGAAAACGCCGGGCTTCGTAGGGAAAGTATTGCATACTTTTTTCATCCTTTTCGTCATTGTTATGATAGGGATTCTGGGCCTTACTATTGTTAAGCATATTGACGGTGACACTTTGACCGTAACTTCCGGAACGACTGAAAGTGAAGAATGTGGCGATGAACAAGCTCAGGAGGCTGCTCGCAAAGCCGGTCTTAAAGTGCCCGTAAAGTGTCAAAAGAAATCTGAATAAAAGGCACCCATGCGGGTGCCTTAGTCGACTAGTTACAAGTCGCTACTTTTTTCTTGATTCTCGGTCTTTTGAGAGTACCTCGTATAAAGCGTAAGAGCTCCCGCAAACGGCCACCAGATTAATACCCAAAAAGCTGCAGCTCTCCAGTCTTTGGAGTGAGTGACCATTATTAGTATTATCAATGATAGTCGAAACAGTCCTCGCCTTCTGTCGAGCTCAAGCCGGCTGTCTGCGGAGTAGCATCCAAAAAGAGCATATGTGGTCAGCATTAGCAGAGAATGTGTAATTGATACAATCATTGCTCTACTATTAAACCTGGAACAATAAGCCTCATACGTTACGCACGCCATTGAGAACCAGGTTATTAGCCAGAGCAATACTGCTGCTATACTACGGTTGCGTTTTGTTTTTCTCATTTAATCCCTCCATTCTGAGAAAAAACTGCTGCCTAAACTTAGGCTAGCATTGACGCGTAGGGCTCTTTCGAGCCGGGTTTTCGCTCCCCTCTGCAAAAACCAGGCTCGAATATAACTAATAAAAAAGATCGCCAATTCAAAGATTGGTCTGCTTATTATAAAATATAAGCTGAAGCAATGCAATAAAAAGAACCCCCGTATTGGAGGTTCTTTTTTGTCGAATTATTCTTCTTCGGAATTTTCTTCTTCTTCGCTTTCTTCCACTGCGGAAAGCAAGGAATCTTCGACGTTCTTCTTCTTCTTTTTCTCTGGAGCTTTGGCAATTTCGACATCAATATCGTAGCCAGTAAGCTTGGAAGCGAGGCGAACGTTCTGTCCTACGCGACCAATCGCAATTGATTGTTGTTCCTTTGAGACATAAACAGTCGCATGATTAACCATTTCGCCTTTCTTATTTTCGACCTTGTCGGTCTCAACCTTTTGAATTTCGGCTGGACTCAGAGCTTCGCGAATATATTCGGAAATATTATCGCTCCAGTTGACGATATCGATTTTTTCACGATCGCCGATTTCATTCATGACGGCTTGGACGCGAACGCCACGGCCACCTACAAAGGTACCAACTGGGTCGATGCCTGGCATAGTTGCGGCGACAGCAATCTTGGTGCGACGACCAGCTTCGCGGGCAATCGCTTTGATTTCGACGGAACCGTTTTCAATTTCAGGGACTTCTTGACGGAAGAGATATTCGATAAATTCTGCACAACCACGGCTAAGAATTAATTGTGCGCCACGTTCATTGCGTTCGATTTCCTTGATATAAACCTTCACACGGGAGCCAACGGCATAATATTCGCCTTCGATTTGTTCACTCTTTGGCATGATGCCGGTAGCTTTACCGAGGTCGATGCGAACAAGCTTTGGCTCAACGCGCACGATTGTGCCATTTACGACGCTGCCGATTTTGTCTTCGAACATTGTTAGAACTGCGTCGCGTTCAGCCTCGCGGAGGCGTTGAATTACAACCTGCTTTGCAGTCTGGGAAGCGACACGACCAAAACTTTCAACTTTGTGCTTTTCTTCAACGGTGTCGCCGACTTTCTTTTTCTTATCTTTAACTTCGGATATTGGAATTTCAGTAGCTGGGTTATAGGCCACATCGTCTTCGATAATTTCGCGCACGATAAAAATGTCTGCTTGACCGGTATTAAGGTCGAGTTCGCAGCGGACGTCCATGTCTTTGTCGCCGTTATCTTTGCGCCAAGCTGCCGCAATTGCCTGTTGGATCACATCAATTACAGTCTCTTTTGGTAGGTTCTTTTCTTCAGCAATAATGTCGACCATTGCGACCATTTGCTTTAAATCTAGATCCATATTTTCCTTTCTTTCATTAATAAAACCGCCTCTTTCGAGCCGGTCTATATCTGTATGAAAAAAGTATATCAGATATTGAAATTTCTGTCAAAATATGTTATACTAGTTGATAACCATTGAGTTACATGCACATTACAATATGGAAGGAGCGATAAGAAGATGGGGAAGAAGTATCAATCCAGGAAACATTACTCAGCTAGGACCTCTCGTATGCTCAAGAATGCCGCCGCCGTGATACTTGCAGTACTTGCGGTAGCGTTCGTAGCACTGATCGTTGCCGTTGTTCACGGCGCACTTGGCGACCTTTGGAATACTACCGAGATGAACGATGACAAGGCAATGGAGCAACTCGACGAATATTGCCAGAAGGATCTCATTGACCTCAATAGCTATTTGGAAGATCGTGGCTACATGGCCACTGGCGAAGGCGAGGAGCTGGTCTACAAGAAAGGTGACAGCACACTAGTTATTCACGATATGGGTGATTCGGTCCGTATCGGTAACGGGAGTGGCGACGTTCGCGAATATGGAGTACCGGCTGACTACTATCATTTCCTTGACAATGATGAGGTGCAATATGACAGTTTTATCTGCCGTGTCGGATCTTTAGATAAAGACGCCGAAGAGAAATCAATTGCCTCTCGTAAGGTCGAACTCCGCGACATCATCATTCCGCGCGATGCGCTTGCCGAGATTGTCCGCATCACTTATCGTTAGCCACCACCCCTATGGACCCCGCAAGGGGTCCTTTTAAATTGACTTTTTGTGAGAAGTGTGATATAATAAAAAACTATAGGGAGTTGTTTGCACAAAACGGAAAGTGGGGTGATCATGTGGCAAACAAAACTAGCACATCAAAGATGGCACTCAGCGGTGTCGACATCTACTATGGACGCTATCTGGATCTCTTCGAGGCAATCGGCGACTACAATCAGGCAAACGGCGTTTACCAGAAGCTGGACCAGCTTCGCTACGGAGAATGGACTCCCGGGAACGTTCGTTCTGTTTTCGAGGACACCTTCAAGAGTGATCCGAAGGCCGTCAAGGAAGCGCGCGAGATGTACAACGGGCGCGTAAGTCGTTTGCTGGATTATGTAGGCGAAGCGCTCAAGGTCCTGGGCATTCCTCACACTGAGGATGAAATGCGCAGCTTTGAAATGCTGGCGCGTAGCACGACCAAAGAGACGAAGTTTCGTGCGGTTATCGGTCGCTACATTGTGGCACTGAGAAAAGAAATCGCGAAAGGAATCGAGCTCGAGAAGGCGGGCTTCGAAATTGAGCCTCTCCATGTCGAGACGCCTACGGATCTCATCCGTTACTATCAGGCCACCGCCGAAGAGCGCAGAGAGATCAAGAAGACCAGGAAGGTCAAGAAGGTTACGCCCCCCAAGAAGGGAAGGGCTGCCAAGTAGTAATCTTCGCTCATGAAGGGTCGCCCCGCAAGGGCGGCCCTTTTAATTTGACGAACAATCTTTACTTTGATAAAATATAATCACTTAAGTTATTACTTTTAGCACAATCAGTTTTGGGATTACCTTCGGTGAAGAATTGTGCCTTAAGTGTGGGAAATCAATATTAGAAATTAATAATAAGAGGACTAATAAAGGAAAAATGGAGAATAAAAAACAAGCCGAAGCCGCGCGCAGAGCTAAGTTGCTCAAGATGCGCGACGAACGCTTACCAGACATCAAAAAACAATTTGAAGAAAACCAAAAACGTAACTTTAATGCTAATTTTGCACCTGGTGGCAAAGATGAAAAACTTGTTCGTGGCAAGAAAACTACCGCTAAGAAAGCTGTAAAACCAGCTAAGGCAACCGCTAAAAAAGCTCCTAAAAAGAGCAACACCAAAAAAACAAAAGCCACTAAAGCCGCTGCAACCGCAACCGATAAGAAACGTGAAGTTAATCTCTTGGTTAGTACTCGCAAAGGCGAAATGGTCCATCATCAGCGCATGTTGAGTCAGGACGTTAATGCTCAGGCTACTCAGCATATTATTGGTATTCCAGTTAATAAATCTCGCTACAACGGTTACGATGGCAAGCAGGTCACGATGGCTCAAATCAAATCTGCCCGTCAACATCGCGACGCAGTTCGCGTTATTCCAATCGGCGGCCTTGGTGAAATCGGTATCGGCAAAAATATGACCGCTATTGAATATCAGGGTGAAATTGTCTTGATTGATATGGGTACGCTTTTTGCAAACGAAGACTATCCAGGCGTTAATTATATGGTGCCGGATGCTAAATGGCTCGAAGATAACCGCGAGAATGTCCGTGCAATCCTCTTTACGCACGCTCACCTTGATCACATTGGCGCCTGCAAGCAACTTCTACCATATTTTGGCCCATTAGTTCCAATTTATGGTTCTAGCTTTACGATTGGCATGATTAAGAAACAGATGTCCGAGTTGTCTGATGTACCTGACATGAATTATCACGAAGTCGATCCGCTTAAGCACGAAAATATTAAGCTTTCCGAACATCTTTCCGCTGAATTTATTCATACTTTACACTCTATTCCGGGCAACACTTCAATCGTTGTTCGTACGCCAAACGGTAATATTTTACTTTCCGGTGACTGGCGTTTTGAAACCAATCCAATGGATACTCCAGCTGACTATGATCGCTTACTCGAGATTCGCGATAAAGAAGGCTACGCCTTGCTTTTGAACGAATCTACGAATATCGATACGCCAGGTACGCACCCACATTCCGAATACGATGTTGGCGAAAACATGGGCCGCGTTATGGATCACTATGCTAATGGTCGCGTGATTATTTCTTGTTTCTCGTCGCAGGTCAAACGTATTGAGTTAGTCCTTAAAGAAGCCGCTGAGCGTGGTCGTAAGGTTGCTTTCGCTGGTTATTCTATGATTAATAACGTCGAAGTCGCTTTGCGCGCCAAGGCTATTAAGGTGCCTAAAAATACCATCATGAAGATGGAAGATATTATCAAACTTCCAGACGATAAAGTAACGATTGTTTGTACTGGTTCACAGGGTGAAATGAACGCTGTGCTTAATCGCATGATTTCCGGCTCGCACCGTTATATCAAGATTAAGGCTACCGATACAATCGTCTTCAGTTCTAATCCGATCCCAGGTAATGAACCAAAAGTTGTCGGTACGGTAGGTGGACTCTTGCGTGAAGGCGCTCAAGTGATTCAAAATGGTAAAACTCACCTTACTAATATCGGCCCGCTGCATCTTTCCGGCCACGCCTACTTTGAAGACCATGTGAAGTTCGTGACTGATATGCAACCGAAGAACTACATGCCATACCACGGTGAATTTTATATGCTTCAGCACAATGCCGAAATGGCCGAAAATGTCGTCGGAATTCCAAAAGATCGCATCATTGTTGCGGACGACGGTGACATTGTAGAATTAATGCCAGATCAGACTATTCACAAAAATGGTCGCATTCATGTCGGCAATAAGCTTTATGATGACGCCGATCGGCAGGTAAACGAAGCTGTCGTTAAGGATCGTATTCATATCTCTCGTGAAGGCATTTTTGTCGTTATTCTTACCCTTAGCAAGAAAACCGGCCGCCTCATTAAAACGCCAGATATCGTTTCGCGCGCATTTATCTATTTGGATAATTCAGAAGAATTGATTGGTAAGATTCGTCACTATCTTCGTGCTAAGACCGATCGTAGCATTTCGACTGACGACGATATTAAAACCATGAAAGAAGAAATCAAGGAAGATGTCACGCATATCCTCTTTGACGCCACCGGACACACGCCAATCGTGATTCCAGTCATTAACAAAGTCTAAAAAAATACCGCCACTATGGCGGTATTTTTGAGTGTGGTATAATTGACATAAGCAATATAGGAGAATTCTGCGATATGAACAAAAAATCTAATAAAAAATCTGAACAATGCGGGCAATTTTGTAGTATTTTGCCAATCTGCATTTTAGTTAGTATTCTTACGGCAGTTCTCGTAACGCTAGTATTTTCGATTGCGTTCGTACAATCATTTAAGTTTGAGCCAAAAACCAATTATGATGTCACCGACGCTTTTAAGTCTGCTATTAGCAAGGGCGAAAAAGACGATAGCGGCATTACTGTATTGAACGGGGAAGCAGTCGTAGATTTCTTTACCAGCAAGAAGACCGGCTTCATCTTTGCGTCCGATAACGAATGCGCCGACTGCGCAGAATTTAGTGCTAATCTTGCTGCCGCAGCTGAAAAGAATGAAGTTACCGATGTTTATCACTACGCCTACGATGCTAACGGCACCGCTAAGATAGAAGAGGCTGCCAAGAATGTCACTATTGGCGAAGAGAAAACCCCAGTCTTGATCTACGTTAAGGAAGGTCGCGTTCATGATCGTCTCGATGATCCAAGAAGCGAAGCGGGTCTCGAAACTTTCCTCGCAAAGTATAAATAAGATTCTCCAAAAAAATATGGCCGTTCCCGATAAGGGAGCGGCCTTTTTCTAGATGAGCTGAACGGCGCGGGCTGCGATTTCGTACGCGATAGCAGTTAACCCCATGTCCGAATCGGTCAAGGATAGCGCGATACCGTTCGCGGCCAATGCGCTTCGAATATTCAGTTTCTCCTGTTCGCTCAGAGCGTCTGCTCCAAATGTTACGAGTTTGCTGAAATCCTCCCTTTTGCCGATATTTTTTACCATACTCTCATAGAATTCGTCGCGGCTCATGTCGGCTACGACATTCTGGTGCATAGCTTCTACCACGTGCAACCACCCCCTCTCCGTATTTTTCGGGCACAAAAAGCAGCGCTACATATTGCTATTATAGCACGAATATTCTATATTGTCAATATCCGCGCAATTCGCGTTGTAGTTTACGGTCTCGTATCGCTACTTCCTGACTAAAAGCTATTGCGTAATACTCTTCTACAACGTCTCGGTCATAGCGCATTCGGCGCGCCACTGCCGCAGTCTGATTGCTCTTGTTGCTGGTCCAAAAATTTCGCGGCGTAAATGGTGTAGTACCATATTTTCTTGCTAAATCGTTAAGCGTATTTAATGACAAAATTGCATTATTATGCGCTATCGTGCGTCCGCGATCATAGTCTTCATAGTCTCTGCCGTATCGATAACGTATATCTTCTGGAGTCATATATTTATAATCCAAATGATCGTTTACGGCTGAATAGAAACTAGACAGCTTCTTTTCGTCTTCTTCTTTTTGTGGGTCGTCGCTCGCTAGAATTTTTTCGCGTAATTCTTTTGCGCGTTCGCGGTAATAATTTCCAGCTTGTGCTTCGATAGTTTCATGAAGCGTCGCTTCGTCATAGGTGAAGAACATGGGATATTCTAATTCCGCTTCTTCCTCTTCGGTCTGTATGTCGCACTTACGCATGTATTTTTGCAATCTTTGCCAAGCTCCAGCGTATTCTGTTTGTTCCCAGGTAAAAAACTCTTTGTCGGTCATCGTGCGCCCCTCGGCCTTAAGCCGTTTGCGGTAAGTAACGAATTGTTGGTCGGTTGTACCTATGTTATCTACCTCTCTTTCCGCATCCATTCTGGCCCACTCTATCTCTCTTTTGCGGAATTCAATCGCAAACTGAGCCAGCTCCTGCGGTGTCAGAGGTGTTTCACCTTCATGAGTATCTTCGATTTCGATCTGCTCGGCCGTAGCCATCGCTAATTCTTCTGCGCTTGGGCCGTCTGACAATCGTTCCCATTTTTTCTTTTGGTCTTCAGAATGATTTGGCTCTTTTTCCATATTTTAAGTATAACAAATATCGATTGCTATAATATAGCCATGGAACGAATAATTTTTGTCGATAAGCCATCTGGTATGAGTAGCTTTGGCGCCGTAGCACGTGTGCGTAGGATTTTGACCGAACAAGAAGGGCATAAAGTAAAAGTTGGACATACCGGCACGCTAGATCCGTTCGCAACTGGACTTTTAATTTTGCTAGCGGGAAAGGCGACCAAAAAAGCTCCAGAACTCACTAAACTCGACAAAGAATATGAGGCCACGATTCGTCTTGGCGCAACATCTAGCACTGGCGATCCTGAAGGTGAGATTACAATTACGGACGAAAAACCAGCCATCTCTCGCACCGAAATCGAGGCAGTGCTTCAAAAATTCATCGGCGAAATCGAGCAAACTCCGCCAGCTTTTTCAGCTATCAAAGTCAACGGCCAACGCGCTTATAAATTAGCACGCGCCGGTAAAGAAGTTGAAATTCCAACTCGCAAAGTTCAGATTTTTTCGATCGATATTTTAGAGTACGAAGCTCCATTTTTGAAAATTCGTACACATGTTGGCAGTGGCACATATATTCGTACGCTTGCTGAGGATATTGGTAAAGAATTAGGCTGCGGCGCCTATACGGTTGAGTTACGTCGCACTAAAATAGCCGACTATGATATTGCCAAATTACCGCTATTTGAGCTACCAGAATAATAACTACGCTATAATATACCTATGTTTGATCTTCAGAAACGACTTGATACGCTAAAATCTGATTTTGATGCGACTTGGGAAAAACTACATATTGACCAAAAACTCGCCGACATGAAAACGCTCGAAGAAGAAGTTGCGGTGCCGGAAATTTGGAATAATCCAGACAATGCCCGCGAAAAAACTACGCAACTTTCTAATCTTCATAACGAACTCGACCCGTGGACTTTACTGAAAACGCAAATTCAGGATATCTCTGAATTAATGGAGCTCGGCGACGACACCCTAACAGACGAATTTACCGGACAACTCAACGCCATGGAGGAAAATCTCGCAAATTTGCGTCAAGCCTTACGTTTTACTGGAAAATATGACCACAATGATGCGATTTTGCGTATTACTGCTGGTGCTGGTGGCACTGAGGCTATGGACTGGTCTAGCATGCTTGAGCGTATGTACTTACGTTGGGCGGAACGTAATAATATCAAAGTCCAAATCCTCGACCGCGTCGCTGGGGAAGAAGCTGGCATTAAAACTTGCGTGATGGAGCTTTCTGGCGCTAACATGTACGGCCGGCTCAAGTCCGAACATGGCACACATCGTCTAGTTCGTCTTAGTCCATTCAATGCCGACCATCTTCGCCAAACATCATTTTCTTTAGTCGAAGTTTTGCCGGTGATTCGCGACGATTCAGAAGTTCAAATCGATCCAAAAGATTTACGTATCGACGTGTATCACTCTGGTGGTCATGGTGGCCAATCGGTTAATACGACTAATTCTGCCGTGCGTATCACGCATATTCCGACTAATACGGTTGTTGCTATTCAGAATGAGCGTAGCCAACTTCAGAATAAAGAAAAGGCCATGGAAATTTTACGTGGTAAATTGCAACAAATGATGCAAGATCAAAACGCCGAATCGGTCGACAAATTACGTGCCGGCGAATCGGCGAGCTGGGGGCAACAAATTCGTAATTATGTACTTCATCCCTATAAACTCGTTAAAGATACGCGTACGAAATACGAAGAAAACGATGCCGATGCGGTGCTTGATGGAAAAATTGACAATTTCATTGAAGCATTTTTGGACAATTAAAACTGCTTATGTTACGATAGGGGTATGATATTACTCGATGATGTTGTCAAGTATTATCCAGGCGACAAAGAACCTGCACTTGATCACGTTTCTTTATCTATAAAACCAAAAGAGTTCGTTTTTTTGGTGGGAAAATCCGGCGCTGGTAAATCAACGCTGATTAAAATGCTCACGCGTGAAGAAAAACCAACTTCCGGCAAGATTATGGTCGGTGGTATTGACTATGATTATCTTAAGAAACGTCATATTCCACATCTTCGTCGTCGTCTTGGTGTTGTTTTTCAGGACTATAAACTTTTACCAAACCGCACCGTTTACGAAAATGTTGCTTTTGCACTTGAAATTGTGGGTGTTTCTAACGCCGAGATTAAGCGTACCGTTCCAAAAGTTCTTGAACTAGTCGGTCTCGCCGATAAAGGCAATAAGTTCCCAGCAGAGCTATCCGGTGGTGAGCGTCAGCGCGTGGCGATTGCCCGTTCTATGGCGCGCCAACCAAAGATCCTAATCGCAGATGAGCCTACCGGTAACCTCGACCCAGAAACGTCTTGGGGTATCGTTCGTCTTCTTGAAGAAATTAATAATTTCGGTACAACTATTTTGATTACTACCCATGACGAGCAGATTGTTAACCAGCTTCGTAAACGCGTTATTACGATTAAGAACGGTAAGATGATCGGCGACCAGAAGAATGATGGCCATTACGATCTCGACGCCGTACGTACGCGCATTGTTAAACGTCCATTAGCGTCCGCACCGCGCACTGCTCCAACTGCCGATGAAATTCGTCGCGCAACCAATTCACGTCCAGTTGCGCCAACTCAAGGTCCAATTAGGCCAACAACTGCAAGAAAGAGGGTGATTCAATAATGGCAAAGAAGACTAAAGAAGAAAAGCTCGAAGCAAAAAAGACCGCCGCTATTAGCAAGGAGCGTCTCGAGCGCATTACTAAAACACGTAAACATCATTTGCGCAATAATCACCGCGTTATTAAATATGGCGCAAAGAGTTTCATACGTAATACCTGGCTCAGTATTGCTGCTATTGCAATCATGGTTGTCACACTTGTTGTCTTATCCGCAACTCTAATCGCCGCGAAAGCGATGGATTCTGCTATTGCGCAGATTCGAGATCAGGTCGATATTTCTATTTACCTCAAACAGGGCGCAAATAGAAGTCAGGTCAGCGCTGTCGTGAATAAACTCAAGAGCCTAAAGAACGTTTCTGAAGTGAATATTCTTTCACCAGAGGAGGCCAACAAGAAAATTAACGACAAGATCATTAACGAGTTTAATATTACCGATGAAGACCTCATTAAGACTATGCGTGAAGCTCCAAACAAGATATCCTGGACGCTCAACGTTAAAATGAATGATCTTAACGGAACCGACGAACTCGAAAACTTCGTCAATGGTGACCAGGAAATTCAAGAATTGCTTGATGAAACTAAAAAACCAACCTATGCATCCAGCCACCGTCAAACCATTAAGAATATTGCTGACGTAATGAATAAGGTTCAAATCATTGGCCTTTCTGCTGCCGGTGTATTTGGTGTAATTGCAATTCTAGTCGTCTTCAATACGATTAGAATGGCTATCTTTAACCGTAAGGAAGAAATCTACATGATGCGTCTAGTTGGTGCAAGCCGTTGGTTCATCGTTGGTCCATTCGTAGTTGAAGCTAGTATCTATGGCATCGTTGCTGCAGCAATTGCGTCTATTGCGGTCTTTGCAACGGTCTTTGCGATTCGCGGCCAGTTTGACGGTATGCTCGACTCGACTGTGGAATTAATGAAACTTTACTGGTATGCTATAGTAGCAGCACTTGTTGTAGTTGGTATGATTATCGGCATCGTTTCTGCTTTGCTTGCAACAAAGAAATATCTCAAGCAAAAGTAATTTAAACTGTAGTTCAAAGACTTGGCCACTTGCCAAGTCTTTTTGCTTATGCTATAGTCAAGGTTATGAAAATCTGGCGCAACATTTCCTATTTGGCGGTCGCTGCGGCGATTCTTCTTACTAGCTGTACCTCAATTCCGGCTATGGCTACTTTGAGAGAAGATCTCAATAACGTTAACTCAAAGATTAATAAACTCAGCGAGCAGATTGATTCTTACGAAAAAGAGGCCGAGGAATTATCTAAACAAGCCGATTCTATCTCTAAACAAATCGCAATTTTGCAAAACGAGCAAGCTAAGCTTAAAAAGCAAATCGAGCTTAAGCAGGCCGAGCACGATCAAATCGTACTCGAAATTGAAGCTGTTCAAAAACGTATTAATGACAACTATGAAATTATTGGTTACGTCATTGCTCAGTACTATTACAATGATGGCATTTCTACCATCGAACGTATTGCGTCTGCAGAGAATTTCTCCTCATTCGTAAACGAGGAAGCTCAACTTAGCAGTGTTTCTGACACCCTAGGCGAAATTGTCGAAGAAAACAAAGCTCTTAAGGAGAGCTTAGTTCAGAAGAAAAAACGCGCCGAACAGATTCTTGCCGACCTTGACGCACAAAAAGAACAGTTGGCTGCCACAGAGCAAGAACAACAAACATTGTTATCTCAGACCAGATCAAATGAGGCTAAATATAACGATTTGCGCAGCAAAGCTTCCAAGGAACGCAAGGAACTCCAGGAACAGCAACAGGCAATTTTGCAAGAACTTGCTCGTCAAAACAACGTATCCGGTATTACAGCCGGAGACCCAAGTAAGGGCGGCTATCCGTATAGTGGACAATGTCCAGCCGCTAGCTTGAACGGAACGCAGTATGCGGACCAATGGGGTATGTATATTTGCGAATGTGTCAGTTACGCCGCCTGGAAAGTATTCCAAAATTACGGCTACATGCCATATTGGGGTGGTCGCGGTAACGCCTCACAGTGGCCAGCTAATGCGCGCGCCGCTGGTTATACGGTTAGTAGTGTTCCGCGCGCTAGGTCGGTTGGCATTTCGCAAAGTGGTCCTTATGGCCATGCTGTTTGGGTAGAAGCCGTCAGCGGTAACCGCGTCTATATTTCGCAGTACAATGCGGCTAACGAGGCTACGAATTGGGTGATGGGCGAATATTCCGAGCAGTGGGTTGACCAAGGTGCCTATGTCTACATTTACTTCAGATAATATCGACTAACATCATTCTTTAGCCATATGCTATGGTAAAATATCCTTATGGCTAAAACAACTGCGAACAAACAATCACATACTACTACGCGTTCAATCTACGATGAACCGTATGCACCAGAAAGAAAAGTAAACCTAACGACTGCGATTATAGTTGCCGCCGTCACGATGGCAATCGGCGTTTTGGTGGGGATTAATTTTACGGAAATTAGCAATGGCGTAAAAGGCGCACTCGGCCAAAAAGTAAGCGCAGAAATTGATTTTAGTTCGCTTAATGATGTTTATGAGGATTTACGAGACAACTTTAACGGTAGCATCGATAAGAATAAAGTAATCGAAGAAGCCAAGCGTGGCCTAGTTAATGCGGCTGGCGATAAATACACTTACTACATGACTGCAACTGAGGCTGAAGAATTCAATAAAGAGCTTGAGGGCGATGTCGGCGCTGGCATTGGTGTTGAAATTGGTGAGCGTGATGGTTTGATCAAAGTTCTTCGTACTACTCCAGACAATCCGGCGCGCAAAGCGGGTGTTTTAGCGGGCGATATTATCTATAAAGCTGATGGCGAAGATATAAGCGGCCTTGATGTTGAAGAAATTGCCAAGAAACTACGCGGCACTCCTGGTACAAAGGTAAAACTTACCGTCATGCGCGATAATAAAGAAATTAGCTTCGATCTCGTTCGCGAAACCATCAATAATGTCAGCGTTTATTCTGATTACAAAGACGACACGGCAATTATTACAATCACTCGCTTTGATAGTGATACTGGAAAGCTGGCGCGCGAAAAAGCTAAAGAAGCTGTTGATAAGAAGGTTAAAAAGGTCATTATTGATCTGCGCGGCAATGGTGGTGGATATGTGTCGGCCGCTCAAGATGTTGCATCTTTGTGGATCGAACCAGGTAAACTAATCGTCGAACAACGATCGAATAATAAAGAATATAATGAGAAAATTTACGCCAAAGGCAATGAGCCAATTCTTAAGAACATGAAAACCATTGTTCTAATTAACGGTTCTACCGCCTCTGCCTCCGAAATCGTTTCTGGCGCACTCAAAGATTATGGGCTCGCAAAACTCGTTGGCGAAAAGACCTACGGTAAAGGCAGCGTCCAGGCTTTGTCAAACCTCAAAAAAGGTGAGTTGCTCCGCGTTACGGTAGCAAAATGGTATACACCAAACGGCAAGAATATTGACGGCGAAGGTATTAAACCAGACAAGAAAGTTGAACGCAGCTTTGAGCAAATTAATAAAGAAATCGACCCGCAGCTCGATGCCGCACTTAAAGAATAATCTGTTATACTAGGGTAATAAAGGAGGCAAAATGGAGAAATCAGAATTTGACGTATTTCAGTGGGCAAACTCCGTCGATGAAATAAAAAATAACATTTCCGTAGAACTATTCTTATTTAACAAAAATTACACCCCATACAAGGTGCGCTATAGTGACGTTTTGATGCAGACAATTCGCTCGATGTTCATGCTTGAAGCAGTTGAATATGTCATTAAAGAAGCCGACAAGGGGCTTGAATGTCGTGAATATGAATTATCCGATGGCGAAGATAAGGTTATTTACCGCATTGATCTCGAAAAGGTCGGCCGTGCCGAAACTCTAATTCACCTCATTGAGAACGAATATAAAGATATTGCATTCTTTACTGACAACGAATATGAGTTTAAGCGCATCAAGGGTATTGTTGCGAAGTTTACTTATCCTGGCGACGAAGGGCAAAAGACTTTTTATATTGCCAAAGGCTTGGCTGCTAGCTCTGCCCTGAAAGGCAAGCTCAGCTGGGAGCTTAACGGTGAAAGTTTTGAGCCACTTACCGCCGATATCGCTATCAAAGTTCCAGAAGGAAATGAAACCGCTATCGTTGATGGTAATATCGTCATCTTTAATCAGTCTAAGTTCGAAAAACTCTTCCAATACGATTACAAGCAACAAGTGATTTCCGAACAAAAAGCTAAAGAGCTTCAAGACGCTTATAGCTTGAGCTTCCCGGAAGGTCTCACGCTTAATGCTTTACTAGAGGATAAGAAACCGCTCGTCAAGAAACTCCAGGCAGTCGAAATTGGTGAAATGAAACAAGATCAACTCCTTGATTATGCTGACGAAATGCAACTTGAACTGATGACTGACGATGACGGCAAGATTATTATTATGGACGATAAAGACCTCAATATGTTTGTCAACCTCTTGAGTGAAGATTACTTTGTTTCACCAGTTAATGGTCGTCGCTATGAAATTAAGAGCAAAAAGCTTCTCGACGATCCTGAAGGAGAGCCTCCGCGCGGCTAAATCACTATGCTAATTGACACTCATTCCCATATCCATGATAAGGGCTGTTATGAGCTCTCTCCAGAGGAAACTCTTGCACATGCGCATGAGAATGGTGTCGATAAATGTATTGTAATCGGTACAGATCCGCTCGACTCTGTAGCGGCGCGTGATTTTGCCCTTAAACATGATGAAGTATGGTGGACTTATGGTTATCATCCTAATGATTTTGACGGAAACCGCGAAAAACTAGGGAAGGACCTTCAAAATGCCGCCTCTGACGCTCTAAAAAGCCCAAAATTGGTCGCAATCGGCGAAATTGGGCTGGATTACCACTTTGACGGTTTTAACCGCGAGTGGCAGGCGTATTTGCTTGAAAGCATGCTTCAGATTGCGCAAGACATGAAATTACCAGTCAGTTTTCATGTCCGCGACGCTTATGATGATTTTTGGCCAATTTACGATAATTTTCATCTTGTCACCTCTGTTCTGCATTCTTTTTCGGATAGCAGAGAAAACCTCAATCAAGGCATGAAAAGAGGACTATATTTCGGCGTAAATGGCCTTGCTACCTTCGCTAATATCCCGCATCCACCTCTAGAGCGTATTATTCTAGAAACTGACGCTCCCTTCTTGACACCGAAGCCATTTCGTGGTACAATAAATAAGCCGGGCTATGTAAAAAACATAGCCGACTGGGCTGCAGGATATTATGGAGTTTCTCCTGGAGAAATTGCCAGAATTACCACTGCTAATGCCGAAAAACTATTTAAAATCTAAGGAGGCTTATCATGTACGAAGATACAGATGTTGACGCAACCTTTCATCTTCCGGTCTCAAGTGTTGTAAAAGCCGCCGTTGAGGAAGCAGAAAAACGCAAAGTCGCGCCAATTGCTACCACTACGCCAGTTCAGGCTACACCAACACCTACTGTTTCTGTTGCTCAGACCACTCCGGTTCAACCCGTAGCGGACACTTCTTTTGTGCCGGTTCATTATTCGACCGAAGCAACATACGACGATAAAAAGCTCTACTTAGAATTAAGCGCTGTTTCTGATGAGGTACTCGAATGCCGAAGCAAGGTCTTAGAAAACGTTTTCTAAACCCAATCCGTTCAATCGCGGCTCACTCAAATCGCGATGAACGCCGTAAGGCTGTTGAGCGTGATCTGATTAATGCCGAATCGGCCCTGGGTCGTTCAATTTTTGGCGAAGTTAAAAAAGGACACACGCGCGAATTTTTCTGCTTAAAGAAGAATGTATGGCTTTGGTATGAAGACGGCCTGATGATTCGCTATGAAGTTCGCGAAAATGGTGTCTACAAGCAAATTGGTGCCGATGCTAAATACCAAAGAGTAACCGGTGAAGAATTGAATAATTTCCGCAATGCCACCAAAGCGTATTTAAATCTCATCAAAACCCGCATTTATAACCACTAAAACTACTTCAGCCGTGGTAAAATATGCTTATGCTTCAAAAATTGCGTAAGCTGCGCACTAACGAGAACGTTCTAATTGCTGTCAATGTGCTTCTGCACAGTAAGACCGCATTTATGAGCGTATTTTTGATGGCTTTCATGATTCGCACCTCGCTTCAGGATTCTCCGGCGAGTTTCTTAATCTATAACATTGTGCGCTACTCTTTAATGGGTATTTTATCGATTGCGCTTCTTAATCTTACGCGTAAGCATACGCTTGCTGCCTGGCGTCTTAGTATGCTTTTCTCAGTCTTTGAAGTTTTAGGGATAATATTACTCGACAGCTCTTCGCCTAATTTCCCATTCGTAATTGCAGTTTTTTCCGCCTTCGAGTCGGTTTTGTATTGGCGCCCAAAAATGTTTTTCGATACCACTGAGGTATCCGACGATCGCCGCGTACGCTACAAGAGCTTAAGCCAAATATGGATCGAAGTTGCCAAGGTTGTCATGCCGGTCGTTCTTGGTGTCGCGATTAGTACTTCCAGCTATACGCGCACTGCACTGATAATCTTAGTGCTATCTTTATTCCAATTGATGCTTTCACTATTATTCCGCCCAAGCAGGGAACACAAGCAAGAGAAAAAAGAGCATACTATTATGGATGTTGCGCGCTTCATGCTGCGCCACGATTCGATGCATAAAATGATTTACCTATCAATGCTTCGCGGTTTAGTTGTTTGTTGTTCCGGTTACCTCATGGTGGCGCAAATAAATGTCTATCGTAGTACCGGTTCAGACTTGGACCTTGGTATCTTCACGGCGGCCGCATCATTGATTGCTATTGTTGTGCTTTGGGTTTATAGTCGTTGTGATCGTAAAAAGATGGCTCAAAAAACCATCATATTCACTTTAGTGCCAGCGACTGTTTTATTGCCACTTGCTGCTATTCTGATACCGAACAATCCAGCTATCGCAATTGCATTTTATATCTTTACGCAGGCTATTCTTGGTAGCTTCTATGACAGTGTTCTTGCCGTGACACGTTTACAAGATATCCTCAGTCGTCATCTCAAAGATGACACTTATCGCGTTGAAATTGAATCTATCGCGGAAATGTTCATGACTATTGGCCGCGTAGTGACAATTTCAATCGTTCTGACACTTATTAGCCTAGGTCTAAATGATTGGTTAATGCCATTTGCACTTATATGTTCACTGGCAATTTTCCCACTCATTTATCTCTCCTTGCCATCTAAAATGTGGCGTCGTGATAAAATAGACTCATGATTTATCTAGACTACGCGGCGGCTACGCCTCTTTCTGACAAAGCATTGAAGGCAATGCTTCCATATTTTAATGAAGAGTTTTTTAATCCTTCTGCTGCTTATCTACCAGCCGTAAATGTTCGTCGTGCTTACGAAAAAGCTAAAGATGACATCGCTCATGTCATTGGCGCGAAGGGTGCCGATTTGGTTATGACTTCTGGCGCCACCGAGTCAATCAACCTCGCTTTTTCTTTAGTCCCACAAGGTGCGGAAGTTCTTATTTCTGCCACCGAACATCCTTCTGTGCTTGAAAACGCTAAACGTGCAGGGAACTATAAAATCATAAAAGTTGATCAAAATGGTCGTATCGACATTGAAGATTTTAGGGCTAAGCTTTCACCTAATACGCAATTCATTTCAATTTGCTTAGTATCTTCTGAACTTGGTACGATTCAGCCAATATCGGATTTAGCGCGCATTGTCGAAGAAGAACGTCAGCGTCGCGCTTTTGCTAACGAGCAAACTCCACTTTATTTTCATACCGATGCCTCGCAGGGCTTAGGCTTAATGGAAGTAAAACTAAATCGCCTTGGTGTCGATTTATTAACATTGAACGCTGCAAAAGTATATGGACCAAAGGGCGTTGGCGCACTCTATGTTGGGCATAATGTAAGACTCAAACCGCTAAATGTTGGTGGCGGTCAAGAAATGGGGCTCCGCAGTGGTACTGAAAACGTACCTGCCGTTATAGCTTTTGCGACAGCTATCACGGAGGCAGAAAAACATCTCAATGGCGAGCGTAAGCGCCTTCAAGAATTAAAAAGAAAATTCCGTCAAAGCCTTGAAGATTTATCGAATATTAAATTCTTAGGCAAAGACAAAGTTCAACTTGTCAGTTTTTTGCCTATCGTTTTACCGGGACTTGATGCCGAGCGTCTTATCTATGCCCTCGAGGATAAGGAAGTATACGTTTCCACTGGTGCTGCTTGTGCGGCAAGTAAAGGCGTTAAATCTCCTACTCTTCAGGCTATAGGATTAAACGATACGGAAATTGCCGGATCTTTACGTATTACAATGGGCAAACATACCGACGACCAAGCCGTCATTAATGCTAGTAAAATAATTCACGATGTAATTAACGCTGAAATAGAACGTTTAGGAAACTAAACTACCAGCACTTATCACCTTTTTCGTAAGCGCAAGTGTAAGATTTTCCATTTAAGTTTTTCTGAATATAGTCTAAGCCTTGGGCATTACTTTGCGGCACTTTTTGGTTCTTAATCTCTTTCAATTTGTCGTCACTAAGCTGCTTATCTCCGGTCTTTTCGCCCGTAGTGTCGTCATCGGTTGGTATCTCATTAATTCTAGCAACAGCTTCGTTGCGTTTCTTTTTTACGCGATCTCGCGCGAAATCGGACGCATAATTGTTGCCGTCACCGTTACCTTTTGCCGCGCAATTATTGGAATAAAGTACCGATTCTGCATTTTGGTATTTTTCTAAAGCTGATTCGTAATTTCCAGCCGCATAGTTATCGTCACCTTGCTTTTCTATACTAAGTGAAAGGTTAGTGTATATTTTACAAATCACTTCTTTTGTGGGGGACCCCATTAAGCTGTATCTAAAACTCTTTTCTGCGTCGGCATATTTACCAGTCTGCATATGCGCGACGCCCTGGTTGTAGTCGGCGATATATGGCTCTAGCACATTCATTAAAAAGCGCGTTTCCGTAACGTTTTGCGCTATTGGGAAATTTCTATTGTTATAGCTAATCATGTAAATGAGATTGTATATCCATGCCGAACAGAAAAATATTGAAATTATTAGTAAGATTGCCAAAGGTAGCGCAAAAACTCTTAATAAATGTTTTCGTTTTTCTTTTCTGACTTTTTCTTGATCAAGTAGCCCTGGATCCAAATTAATCATCGCTTTACCTCATATTCTTCTAAGAGTTTGTTCAGATCTCGATATAATTCTACTAACAGTAAAACAGTTGCAAAAATCATAAAAATCCAATACGTTTCAAAAATTGCATTTGGATCATAGTATACCTCGAAGGATGAAGTCTCTTCTATTTTCTTTTTAAGTTCGTTGGTTGTTTTGACGATGTCATTAGATTTTCCGTAAGTAAAGTTATACTTATTTGCGATATTGCGTAGATTCCCCTCGTCTATCCTAGATATTACTGGAGTGTTGCCTACCGTTACATACGGATCGTTCTTGTCCTGACGATAATATAGCGTTGCGCCGTCGTTATTTGAAATGATTTTTGGAACTTTCCCGCCACCTTGAGTGCCGTAGCCAATTACCATGCCTCCAGCTACATTCTTAAAGTTTCCATCGTCTAATTTTGAAGCCTTTGGATTCTCCATTGCAATCTCGCCATCACTTAAAATAAAGACGACTGCTTTTTGGTTCTGATGATCCTTTAAATAAGAATCAATACCATTACTCGCTGTATTAATTAATAGATTTAAATCGGTTCCATCACTTAATTTTGTAGTTTTTGTCCCCATGTATTTAATTGCCGCGAGAGTTGCGTCTACGTCCGAACTCAATGGCTGCATCTGATAAGTTACTACATCTTGCGCAAAGATTGCGTATTTCGCATTAGGAAAAGCATTTACGATAATTTGGGCGTCCTTCTTTGCGACCTCGATACGCGCTTTATTGTAGACGTCTTTCGATGCCATACTTCCAGTATTATCAATTACGAGGTATACGGCGATATCGCTAGTCTCTTTCGATACGTCTGCTCCTTCTAGGTGAATAATCGGACGCAAAGCTGCTATACAAACCAAAATAATAACACTGATTTTTATGAAGTTATTAACTCTTCGATATCTTGGCATCACAATGCAAATAATTATAAAAATCAACATTAAGCCAATTATGATAATCGGAATATAAAATGGCACAATAGGCTCGAAACTCATAGCTTAATCCTCCAAATGACTGCGAATAATAGAACAATTAGCACAAAAGAAATCTGAATACCTAGGTTTGGAGAGTCTTCATAAACATATTCAATTTCGCCCTTGTGTCTTATTTCTTCTTGATCTTTTATAGCTTGCGCCGCCTTTAATGCCTGCTGTTTACTAGTGAAGTAAAGTCCACCAGTTGAAGTTGCAGCGGTCCTGAATTGTGCATCTTCTGAAGCGTCAGAACTGCCGATATTAACTCCATACATTACGACGTTGTGTGCCTTAGCGTAATTAGCGGCCACTGTGATACTGATATCTTCCAAGTCTGGAGACTGGTGATTATCAGTTAGTACTATCATCGATTTTGAATAATTATCGTCATTCAGCGTGTGGATATTATCCAAACAACCTACGACGCCAGAACCGATGTTAGATCCACTACCTACCACAAGGTTGTAATAGCTGTAACGCAAATTCGCGTCTATCGTCGAGGCAGAAGAGGCTAGGTAATAGCTATTTTTTAAGTCTGACAGTGATTTTTTGATACCCCCATAGTCGTTACTTAATGGCGTTAAGACCGTACTATGTTCGGCGAAGATCGTAATACCAATTCGTTCGCCTTTAAGTTGATCGACTATTTCATCAAAGTAGCCAATAAACTCTTCGCGATAACTTGAGGTTGAGCCACTAATATCTATACATAACATAATGTCGCGCGTGTCTGCGTCGGAGCCTTTTTCATTTACTTGAATAGGCCTTGAGGCGGTTAGCGTGCAGGAGAAAATAGAACCAATCGAAAATAGTGCTGCAAATACGAGTAGGATGCGATAGCGGACTCTTGCTTTTTCGTATTCTGGCAAGTTACGTGCCTTTTTGCTATGAGAAATAATGGCAGCTTTTTTATGCTTCGGCGTGTGCTTTTTTGTCAGTAAACGATAGACGGCAAGCGCAACAATACAAATTATCGCAAAGAGTGGTGGAATAAATAGCCAGGAATATCTCATTGTTGCTCCTTTATAAGTTGACGTGCTTTTTCGGCGGAACCAGATACTGATCCTCTTTGTAGAGCATCAAACTCGTCCGGATAATATTCCTCGATCAGTTTAGTTAGATGTTCATGGCGCGATTTCTTTAAGTCTGACAGAGTTAAAACATCCGCATGGAAACCTAGCGCCTCATAATAGAATAGGCGGACGATTAAGCTTAATTGCTGATGAGCAACAGAAGCTTTATTCTTCCGTGCCTTAAATTGTTTTTCGACCTCATCGATCATCGCTAAATATTTCGCTTTAATTGCTTCGATATCAATTATCTTCGGGGCCTGAGGCTTCAGGTCGGCTATAGTTTTAATCGGTTTTCTACGAGTAATAAAGATGATCACGAATATGATTGCAATAGCCATCAATAAGAAGGCCAAGCCAATTATTAGCCAGATGAGATTGTAATAAAACGGACCATACATTCCACTACTTTCGTCTAGCATGCTTTTGCTCCTCTAACATTTTCACGATAGCCGGAATGGCATGATCGGTGCTGTCTACGAAAGTACTTGCAATATGGAAATGGCGTAAAGCTTTTCGAATTCTTTCTTTTTGAGCTTCGCGGTAGTCTTTTTCTGCCTTGGCTAGCTTTTTGTTCTTGCGATAGTACTGTGGTAAACGTACTTTACTTTCGTTATCGAAAACATCTTTATCGAACAATAGTTCGTTCGTCATTGGCGAATCTTCAATCATGATATACATTTGTTCATGGCGCGCATTTAGTTTGCGGATAATTTCGCTGTCAATCGTCTCGGCGTTGTCCGGATCGGTAATAACAATGATAAATAAACGTTCACGATATCCTTTCGCAACGTAGGTCAGCAGGGAATTAATGTCGCTATCCTGGTTATCTACGCTAATTGAATGCGCGTAACTACTCAAGAAGTTTTCTAGATAGGCTGTATCTTCTTTCATTGCGTAGCGCGAGTTGCCGCCCTTGTTTCCGTAAACCATACCGATTAAATCGCTATGACGCTGAGCAACATAGGCTAATACGCCAGCGCAGAATGTGGCAACTTCACCTTTCGTTTCGCCACTTGGTGCTAAACTTGCCATCGAGTTTCCATTTTCGGCCACAATCAGCAAGTTATGCTTACGAATAGCGATATAGCGACGAATCATCACGCTACGTGAGCGAGCGGTTGCTTTCCAGTCGATATCTTTGATATCGTCGCCGTAGTTATATTCACGTAGATCATCAAAATCCATACTGCGGCCCTTAAAGACAGAACCGTAGTTACCCGTTAAGACATTGCGTACGCGGCGCATCGAATGGATGTCCATCTTTTTGCGTACTTTTACGAGATAACTTGCCATTTTAGATTTCGATTATTCCGTTCTTTCTTTGTTAACTATGGTGTTTGAATTTTTGCGAAGATTGCATCGATGATAGCTTCTGGATGGACCTCGTCGGCTGCTGCTTCGAAGTTTAGAATGATGCGGTGACGGAGTACGGCATAGCGCAGACGTTTGACGTCATCTGGAGTGACATAACCACGACCTTCAATTAATGCGATAGCTTGCGCTACCTTCATGAGCGCAATACCGCCACGAGGGCTAACACCGTATTCGACGTAACGTGCTAGGCTTGCATCTATTAATTCGCGTGGGTTACGGGTAGCGCTAATAATGTTAATAATGTAGTTTTTAATCGAATCATCTACGACTACACGCTCGGCATATTTTTGTAGTCTCTGAATATTGGCAATATCTACCTTCTCACCATCTGTAAGCGGGGCAGTGGTAATGCCGTTCAAAGTTGCATTAAGAATTTGCATCTCTTCGTCGCGGCTTGGATAGTCAACAATCTCTTTCAATAGAAAACGGTCGAGCTGGGCTTCAGGGAGTTCATAGGTACCTTCCTGCTCAATTGGGTTTTGTGTTGCGAGAACGATAAATGGTTCTGGCATCTTATACATTACGCCGGCAACGGATACTTGGCGTTCCTGCATCGCCTCAAGCATAGCGGATTGGGTTTTTGCACTAGAACGGTTAATCTCATCAAGAAGGATAAAGTTCGCATGAACAGGACCAACTTTTGTTTCAAACGAACCAGTATTGTAGTTGTAAATCTGAGTACCAATAATATCGCTTGGAAGGAGATCCGGCGTACACTGGATGCGGCTAAATGAGCCGTTCGCAGCTTCCGCAATCGTCTTTGCGGCGAGAGTTTTAGCAAGACCCGGTACGGACTCGAGCAATACGTGACCATTAGAAATCAATGCCACTAACATTGCGAGACGAAGTTCGTCCTGGCCTACAACCTTTTTCTGATAGGCAGTGGTAATTTTTTCTATTGTGCTTTTTGCGTCGATAAGATCGCTATCGGCGAGCAAGTTTTGGTTGTTGTCGTGGTCCATTTGGTCTCCTTTTATGCCCAATACAGGCTAATATTATTTGCCATTTTAATTTCCTGTTCTTCAGTGAAACTATCCGGTTGGTCGAAGTAGTGACCGTCTTCGAAAAAGGTATTTGGCAGAATGTCCATATAAGTCACTCCATCGGTGTCGATGTTAAATTTATCTGAAATCTCTGTTGTAATATTGCCGCAAACCCCCATTATTGATGCCGGCTTGTATGCTTTTAGGATATTTAAGGCAACCTGAATTTGAAATTGCGTATGTAAAATATCCGCGAACAGTAATACGTTACGATTATTAAAAGCATTCATGTCGAAATTCGGATTTGGATCTGCCTGAGAGTTTATCGTCGAGAAAGCGTCACGCTTGCGCTCTTCGATCACGCTCATAAAGTCCATAGCAATATATTCATACTCACCGCGAGATATTTCGGGATTTAAAACAAAATCACCCTTTTGCGTCACGGCACCTAAGGTACGTGTAATATCGAAAGGATCCTGAATTTCTGCGTACTGCAATATATAGATATAAGCGTGCAAATGTGCGGCTAGCTCTATGCAAGA
The DNA here is from genome assembly GCA_946537195.1 of uncultured Candidatus Saccharibacteria bacterium. GTDB lineage: Bacteria > Patescibacteriota > Saccharimonadia > Saccharimonadales > Saccharimonadaceae > UBA2834. The sequence continues at coordinate 35,844 of CAMNFE010000005.1, forward strand.
GAGCAGAGAACTCTTTTTCAAGCAAAAAATAATCGAATCGGTGTCTTTAAATTGTGTTAGTTTTTCAGCAAGCTGATCCCCTAAAACTTGCCTGTTCGGATAGAACACGCCACCTCCAATTAATAATGCTTCTTCATATATTTTAGCATAACCGCATCAATAAAAACAAAGATTTAAAATGCTTATGCTTTCATTTTGATAAGCATTAATGTTATTATTCCAGTTATGGTAAAGAGAGGTAGAATCGGTTATATTGATGTGGCTCGTGCCATAGCTATGTTTGCTATTATTCTCGGACACGTCGTTCCTCCTGAAAGATATTCCATTGCGCATATTTGTTTTACTTTCCATGTGCCACTTTTCTTTATCGTAAGTGGCCTTTTGTCTCATAAGTATGATTGGGATACCTTAATTAAGAAACGATTTAGGTCTCTCATAATTCCTTATCTCATTACGTCTCTAATTATTATTCTGATGGTCTTCGTAGTTCGTCATAGTTTTCTTCAGATACCTGGAGCCGCGGACCGATCGGTGGCATCTTGGATAATGAGCGCATGGTTCGGTAGTGGCTCACTAACGGTTTTTGGCATTAAGCCAATTGGAGCCATCTGGTTCTTACTAGCAATGTTCTTCGGTCTTCTTTTCCTTAATCTGATTATCGATAAGAAGGGGCGCTTCATTTATGCTACCGCTGTTATGCTAATCGCCTACGCGGTTGCGCCACATTTTTGGGCCCCTCTCAGTCTTCTATCAGCCGCCGCTGCAACTTTCTTTATGCTAATAGGGGTAAAGATGAAAGAAATCGGTATCGAGAAAATAATCCGCTGGCCTATCGTTCTGGCCTCATTTATGATTTGGCTCGCAGTTCTTATCGTAACTATAGATTCGCCAAAAATGTTTTCGATTGTGAAGTTAAGCTTTACGAATTTACCATTAGACATTATTGCTGCAATAGCGGGCACAATTGTAGTTTTCGGCATTTCCGCTTTTCTAGATAAATATCTAAAAAAGCTCGCTAATTTCATTAAGCCATTCGGCGAATATTCCCTGATTGCTCTCTGTGCGCATTTGATCGCGCTAGGCTTTATTCCTTGGTATGACCTTTTCCGTTTCGTTGGGTTAGCACCGAAATGGTATTTTGCGCTGATTGGGCACGTATTCTGGTGCGTTTGCTGGATATTGATTATTCGATTCTTCAAGTTTCGCAAACAGTACAAAAAAGGGTTAGCCGCTACCCGTACTGCTTGCGAAAAAGCAAAAAAATGATATTATATATCTAATGAAAGTATTCTTAGGCATGTCCGGTGGGGTTGATTCCGCAGTGTCGGCCTATCTTTTGCGCGAACAAGGATATGAAGTTGTTGGCGTCTATATGAAAAACTGGAGCAAGAACCTGCCTGGCATGAAGTGTCCTTGGGCGGAAGATCTTGCTGACGCAAAGCGGGTTGCGGTTAAACTTGGTATAGATTTTCGGGTTTTTGATTTTGAGGCCGAATACAAACAAAAAGTGGTTGATTATATGCTCGAGGAGTACAAGAAGGGCAATACTCCTAATCCTGATATTATGTGCAATCAAGAGATTAAGTTTAAATTGTTTGCCGAAACAGCTTTCGAGCAGGGCGCAGACATGATAGCGACTGGTCATTACGCTCGTACAGAAGGCTCTACTCTTTTGAAGGCTAAAGATGAAAACAAGGACCAGACTTATTTTCTTTATCGTATCTCTGAAGATGCTATTTCTAAAACTATATTTCCTGTTGGTGACATGCTAAAACCAGAGGTTAAGGCTCTGGCTGAAAAAATCGGCCTTTCGGTTGCACATAAGGCGGAATCCATGGGTGTATGTTTTGTCGGCGAAGCTAATATGAAAGATTTTCTCGCTGAATTTATCGAAACTAAACCGGGGAAGATTATTGAGCTAGAAACAGGTAAGGAGTTGGGCGTGCATGACGGTGCAATTTTTTACACGCTCGGCCAACGCCATGGGCTCAATATTAAAGAAGGTCTGCCATATTATGTTGTCAAAAAAGATATGAATCAAAATGTTATTTATGCCTCACGGAATCTTAATTCTCTCAAACTGTGGACTAAAGAAGTCAAACTTAAAGATGTGATTTTGCGCCACGGCGATGACGGGCGTCATATTCAAGCCCGTATTCGACATCGTGCGCCTCTTGTTGACGCCGACTACAAAGACGGTAAAATTTTCTTTGCCGAGGAGCAAAAATCGCTTACCCCAGGTCAGTCAGTGGTCTTTTATCGTGACAATATCTGTCTTGGTGGGGGCATTATTGAGGCATAATAAAACCACCCGCGAGGGTGGTTTTAAAAATTAAGTTACTAGTTGCTCGGCGTTGGCTCACCGGTGTAGCTATCATCCACGTCACCGTTTTTGCCTGAAAAATCAGGATTATCGACGGATACATCAACCGGTGGATCAGCGGGTGCATAGCCGTGCCCTTCCACAGTTGCTTCTCCAGCACTATTCTTGCTTAGCCA
>CAMNFE010000006.1 GCA_946537195.1 uncultured Candidatus Saccharibacteria bacterium
CCTTTTTATGCATTGACTTAACTAGTAATTGATCTTCAAATACTAGGCCGTCAATTAAATTTCTTTCGTTGTCTATCAAATTGTTAAAAGATAAATTTGGAGCGAAGAAAATAGTATGTTTCTAATCTTTTTCGCAGTTTATCAGACTTATTTCAGAGGTTCAGAAATGAACTTGAACAAAAACTGTTCTTATATTAGCGCATATTTTGACCTAATGCAAGGGTTTTTTTGAAGATTTTTTATCTTTTTTGGGACTTTTGTCCATTTTAGGGGTAAAAATTGCTATTTTACCCCGTTAAATGGGTCAAATGTCCTACATATGTTGAGATAAATAGTCAAAGACAGCAGCTTGATCAGATGTTATAAGCGCTAAACGTGCATCAATTTCGGAGTAGGCAATTGCGATGTCGCGTTTGAGAATATTTTCATCTTTGTGCTGGTTAAAGAATTGTTTATACTTCTCTGCTTCTTCTGGTTTGCGAATATAGTTGGCTGCGTAACGTGGATATTCCGGAATAGTCTTGTCGCCTTCATCCTGATAGACCCAATCCCAGTTCTCGAACAACCAATCTAATGCTTCATTCTTAACGAGATAATTGCGCAATAGTCTTAGATAAAATGACAGGCGGTCCTGTGTGCGGACAGTACCATCTTTAAGATGAGCAAACAAGCCGAGTGCTGTATTGTGATTTTTCGTCATTGTAATCGCATCTACTAAATCACGCTTTAATGCTGAATCTGGAGTTTCTTTATATAACTCAAAGTACTCTGCGCAGAGTTTGTCGTGATTCCTTATCAGAGTCGCACCCACAATCCAACGCAAATCGGCGTCAACTTCCTCAATATTTTTATCTAAGTAAGCTTGCTCTACGGCTTTAATATAATCAGGATCGCCAGCAAATAACATCATGCCCATAATCGTGGAACGCAACTCTATGTCATCATAGCTATCCTCTGCTCGCGGCATCACGCCCAGACGTAGATAGTTTGGCGTTGCAAGCTTGCGCACAAACGCCTTATAGTTGTCTTTTTCTTTCGTTTTTGGATCAAAGAATACTTTAAGATCGGAAACAATGGCAGCAATCAAATCCCAAATGCATGCATTAGTTTCATTGGCGAAAGCACTAATAAGTGGAAGTAGCGACGCGCTAGAAACGTAGTCGGTTTTAGCAAGTAGCCTACGGTCAATAAGAAGACGTAACTTTTGTTCTAGGTTTAATGATGAAACTTGGGTAAGTTTTTTTGCTAATTCTTCGTCGCTGAGTTTAATAATATAGTGTCCCGAAAGATCATCAGTTTGCTTCATGATAGGATACTGCGATTCGTCCGTTTCTCCCGTAATCAAGAAGCGGCTCTGAATTCCGTCGTTAATTACTGGGAAACCAGATTGCGTCAACCAAGGTGTCATAAATTCTTTTACATCGAAGTCTGCGTGCGGAGTGAGCGCATCCCAAAGATCATTCGCAGTCGTATTGTCATATTGATGTACGGCAAAATAATCTTTCAAGCCAGAGAAGAAATTCGCCTCACCCATGGTGCGCATGAGCATCAGCAACAAATGAGAACCCTTGCCATATACAATTGCGCCGTCGAAGAGATTTGAAATATCTTCGACATTCTCGACGTCAACCTTAACTGGTTGAACGCCCGGTAAGCTGTCGCGCTGAAGCGATTGAAGGACGGCAGTAAGATAAAAGTCCTCCCAGGCATGTAATTCTGGACGAATTTTATCCGTCGAATAGACTTCCATCATATTTGCGAATGATTCGTTGAGCCAAAGATCATCCCACCATTCCATAGTGACAAGATCGCCAAACCACATATGAGAAAGTTCATGCGCAATTACGATAGCAACATATTGTTTAACGTCTTGCGATGATTTTTCATTGCACAGTAAACATATTTCGCGAAAAGTGACGAGTCCCCAGTTTTCCATCGCACCAGATTCAAAATCTGGCAAAGCAAGCAGATCCATCTTAGGGAGCGGGAACGGCGTATTAAAGCAATCGTCATAAAAATCTAAAACATCGGCTGCGAATTGGCCAGCAAATTCAAGGTCTTTTGCTTGCTGATGTAGGCCAGCATAAGTAGTAATTTTAATACCGTGTTTTGAAGTAGTTTGATAATTAACAAAATGTCCGACAGCGAAGGCAACAAGATATGTTGACATCTTTGGCGTTTCGGTAAACTGCACAACTTTGTACCCTGCTTCTATACTTTCGGAGGCAATTGGCATGTTTGAAATAATAGTATCCGTACTATCGGCCGAAGAGATTTTGATGGAAAAAGTAGCTTTAGCGGCTGGCTCGTCAATGCTCGGAAAGCATTGTCTAGCGTAATGAGATTCGAACTGAGTGGCTACAATTTTCTCGGTTTTACCATCATTGTCATAAGTTGAAAGATAGACGCCTTCCATATCTGGCGTAATTGGAGCGCTATATTCAATGATGATTTCGTGATTGCCGGGCGTAATGTTATGAATTTGCAACACGTCGTCAAGATAGAGATAATCTTCAACTGGCACACCATCAAGCGTAACGCTCTTGATTTCAAGCTTCACAGCATGCAACTTGATATTATCTTTTTTCGCATCACCATAAATAGTGGCGATAGCAGTAAGGGCAGTTTTCTCGTTATTAATCTGCAGGTCCAAGTCATAATGTGACGGGACAAAATAATTCTTAAATCTCTCCATATATCTAGTGTAACAGAAAAAAGAGCTCCATCGCTGGAGCTCTCCATATCTTGAAGCGTTTTTTATTCTTCTTCGTCTAGGTCAACTTCTTTTTTGTCGTCCTGAAGAAACTTCTGTGCACGATAAATCATCTGCGCAGTCTCATCAGTAAAGACAATGTAGATTGGCTTTGAATCATTGGTAGAAATAAGTGCATGTCGACCAGTAAATTCTGGAGCCAAGTTCTTATCTTCGTCAAGCTTGAAGCCAAGATAACCCATCTTCTGCGTGACAAAGCGACGAATCTCATCCGAACGTTCACCAATGGTGCCAGCAAAGACGAGCGCGTCGATGCCGCCAAGCGTAGCCGCCATTTGGCCAACGTAACTCTGAATGCGATAGACGAAGATCGAATGCGCGAGACTTGCACGAAGATCACCTTCGTCGCGAGCCTGAATCACATCACGCATATCGTCGGAAATGCCGGAAAGACCCAAAAGACCGCACTTTTTGTTGAGGTAAAGTAGGAATTCCTCGTCAGATGTTATCTTGAGTGCTTTCTTGAGGTTGAGTGCCGCTGCTGCATCGATCGTACCAACACGAGTGCTCATTGCTAAACCTTCGAGTGGCGTATAGCCCATGGAATTATCCATAGCCTTGCCCTTGAGGATAGCAGAGACGCTTGAGCCAGAACCGAGATGCATAACAACGAGTTTTTCAGGCAGAATGTCTTGTTCTTTCATGTAGCGCGAGATAAAAGCGTAGCTCAGACCATGATAGCCATAGCGCTTAATCTCGTACTTATCAGCCAATTCTGTATCGAAGCTGTAATACTTATAAGTATCTGGCTTCTCCCAGTGGAAGGCGGAATCTGAAACAGAGATAATCTTTACGCCCTTGAAGCATTCACGGATGCCGCGAATCTCATTTGCCGTAGTTGGAACATGAACTGGATTGCGCTTTTCAGCTTCTTTCAGTTGCTTCATGTACTCTTCGTCGACAATATGGTCCTCAGTGAAGTAGTCGCCAGGAGCGACAATGCGTACGACGACGGCCTCCAACTTGTGCTGGCCAGTAACGTACTGCTCTTCGCTGAGTATCTTCGGCAGAATGGTAATCGCATCGTTCAAATCCTTGATGGCTGGCTTGATTTTTTTCTTGCCGTCATCAACGTCTTTGATGGTACAAACAACCTTCTTGCCTTCGTACTCGAAATGAAACTGCGCCATAAGTTCTTCGCCGTCGTAAAGGGCGTATTTGCGGCTGGCGCTGCCTGGATTAGTGATAAGAATCAGTTTACTCATGATGGTATTATACCATCCTCTCTTGATCGTGACGGATAGAATAGTGCGCTTTGAGTAATAAAGATATAAAAACCACTTCCTTTCAAGGTACCTTGCGTTAAAAACAACCGTGTAATTATATCATAAAATGCATATTATTTCAATTACTGGTCTACACCAAACTGGCTAGCATAGCGTGCGTTGTCTAAAACGATATCTTGGAATTTACGCACGAAGCCATAGCGTCCAGAGCGTTCAAGTATACTTGCGGCTATGTCATAACGCGAGCAATGATTGCGTGCTAACTCATCCATCGGCGAAGTAGTTGAACCTTGGTCTTCATAACCGTGTATTTCCAGACGATACGGACTAGCATAGTGAGAGAAAATACCGAATGCAGTTTCTGGATAGCCATGGAAGTTAACAACAATTGGTCTATCTGGCGTGAAATAATCATTAAAATCATTTGGTTTCAGTTTGTTCTCAGTTGTACCAATCGCCCCATAAGATAATGCTGCTACGCCCACATAACGCACGCGAAGATCGGGCGCTTCTTTCTTGGCTAGCTTAATACCCTCTAACGCTTCTATAGTTGGAATATCGCCAATGCCGCAAACGATGATTTCTGGATTATCGTCTGAAGCAAATTGAAAAATCGATGCACCACCATTAGTCAACTGAAAACGTGCATGATTAATATCAATCCAACGTGGCGAAAGGTTTTTATTGAATGTTGTAAGATTTACAACGTCTTTACTTCTAGTCATGAATTCCCAAGCAGCAGCCGCAGCGACGTCGTCGATTGGAAAGAGGCAGTTTACTTCATTGCTTGGCTTACTAAGTAGACTAGAGATTAATGCTGGGTTTTGATGCGTATAGCCGTTATGGTCTTGACGTTGCCAACAAGAAGTCGACAAAAGGTTTAATGCCTGATAGCGCGGACGCCAAGATGCTTCCTTTGACTGCTTCAAGAATTTAAGATGTTGATCAATTTGCGACGAGACGATTGGCAAAAACGCTTCGTAAGACGCCATACAGCCACGACCGCCACTAAGGATATGCCCCGCCATTGTAGCGAATAATACATTCTCAGAAAGCATTTCAATTACGCGACCGTCTTTAGCAAGATGCACGTCCCAAGGTTCAATTGCGCCGGTCCATGCCCTATCAGAAGCTTCATATACGTCGCTCAAACGATTGGAGGTAGTTTCATCTGGCGAGAAGAAATAAAAATCGTCATGCTTCTCCATTTCTTCGCGCAAGCCTTCACCAAAAACTTTAGCTAGCGAGTAATTCTCTGCTCCAGGATGTTCAACGCTTTTCGGTAAATTCATCGTATAACTCCTTAAACTTATATGACTCAAGCCATTTCTGAAGCATTTCTAGCTGTCTGCGATCGGTCTTTGCATTTGGAAGAGGAACCTGATGTGAGGCGCAATTTCCCTCGAGTTTTTTACCGTCGAGTTCTTTCGGGCCCGTGTATCCTTTCGGTGTTTTCATGACAATGAGGGTATTTGATTTAAGTTCAGACAACGCCATCTGAAATTCTTCAGTATTCGTACCGTCAACTAAAATAGGATCAAAGCCAAAGCCACGGAATAGATTTAATAGCTCACGCTCACTACTACGAGCATAAATGGTTGGAGCGGATATTTTATAACCGTTGAGATGAATAATCGGCAAAACATGACCATTCTTTTTAGAATTTAGCAGACGATTAAGATTGAGACTATCGAGAGCGGTTGCCGTTTCAAGCTCGCCGTCACCAATTAGAACGACAATGAATTTCTCTGGATGACCAAGCGCGGCGCCATATGCAGTAGCTAACGAATAACCCAATTCTCCACCCTCAGAAATAATGCCTGGCGTCATAGGACTGGCGTGACTTGGAAAACCATAAGGCCAAGAAAATTGTTTACAAAGATACTCTAATCCATGCAGATTTGGCGTTGCCTCTGGATAGACTTCTGCTAGTTCGCCATCATAAAACAAGTTTGCCTGGAGCGCCGGGAAACCATGGCCGGGCCCAAGAATAAACTGCATATGCGGAAAACGCGCCTTAAGATTTGCGTACGCAATATTAATGCCAGGACATGAACCCCAATGCCCAAGTAGCCGTGGCTTAATATCGGAAAAACTGAGCGGACGATTAAGTAAAATATTGTCCTGCAAGAAAATTTGAGCCGCGGAAAGATAGTTACAAAAACGAATTCTTTTTTCGATATCGCGGACACTGACGCCCAACCCATGGATATGCATACTATTATTTTAGCATAAGAATTATTTAGTTGTCTTGCGGGAGTTGATCGAGTAATTTCATTGTGGCGGAGATAAGTTCAGGCAAAGTTTCTGAGTATTCTTCATAAATGCGGAAACCGGCAGCATAAGGATGTCCGCCGCCACCAAAATAGCCCGCTAATTGATCGGCGATAGGTTTGGAGGTGCGGATTTTTCCAGTTAATTTACCGTCTGGATAGGTCTTGATTGCGACGGCAACTTCTACTCCTTCTACCAAGCGAAGCTCTTCCAAAATTAGAACGTTCGGGTTGTACTCGTCGGAGTATTCCTGGATATCTTCAAAAGGTATTAAGACCGTAGCGAGCTTACCGTCAAGATGGTACTCAACGCGCTTGATAAGGTCTGCTTTGTAGTCAAGAATACGAGCAGATTTTTTCATATAATCGCGACGACGCTCTTCCATTTCGGCTATCTTAGCGCCAAGGTCAATCAGCTCAGCTGAGGCGCGAAAATCTTCTGATGTCGTCGACTGCGAAGTGAGACCGAGTGTATCCGACTCTATGCCATAAAGCAAGTTTTCGGCACATTGCGCATTGATCTTGACCTTTTGGTCTTTAAAAATGCGATAGAGCAGCAAACTACAGCTAGAGACGGTCTCAATGATTTCTTCGTGATCGAAATCTAAATCTGGTTCCGTTTCATGATGATCAATAACTAAAACCGGAGCCGAATAAAGACAATTGCGAATCGCGCCATCGTCGAGAAGCTTAGATAGAAGCGTTGAACTGGCCGTATCGACGATAATAAAAGCATCAGCCTTGTATGGAAAATCAATCTCTACTCTACTCCAGCCCTCAAAATAATGCATGTATTTTGGAATATCGACTGGACAATAAAGTGATACTTCCTTATCCGCTAGTGCATCTTCGAGCGCTAAAGCCGAGCCCAAAGAATCGCCATCAGGATTTTCGGCCTGAATTACGCAAATATGTTTTTTATCTTTAATAAAATCTGAAAATTTATCGTACATCTTATACCAATTTTAACATGGCATAAGATTATTCCTCGTTTTCTCTTACAAGAACATGTAGCTCGGCGTAGTTATAGTCGTAAATACGAAGTTCGTTTTCTTCCGATACGACAACAAGCAGTTTGATGTCGCTAGGAGCTTTAGCACTCTGATTGTTCTCGATATGGTATTCATCTGGTGTAACGGTAACAATATAAATATTCTCAAGTTTTATTTCAGACTCATTAACGCCAACAATACGGGCAGCGCGATCCTTTAGAATGCTAACTGAATCGATAGCGCTTTGGCCACGTAGAGTCTTAAACGAACCTTTATAGTAGTCAGCCTTATCGTTATTACAACTCGAATAGAATGACATTGTGCTGTCCGATTTTATTTCATAGCAATCATCTTTCGATTCGGCAGCTTTCCATTTGCCGACAATAGCGTGATAATCCGATGAAGTATCGTCATCCTTAGTCTCGCCCTCTGTCTTCTCTGGTTCAACATAGGTAGACGTGCTGTTTTGAGCGGCTTCGTGATCCTTGCGGTAGTCGCCGAGCACAATAACACAGAAGATGGCAACAGCAATCACCAAAATTGCTATCAAGAGAATCATAATAATGGCCGTAGTATTATCCTTGACTGGCTTTGCTTCTTCAACTGGCGCCTGATGATTCTGCTGTGGAACTGGCGCGGACGCATTATGGGATGAGAAAGCATTAAAGCTACGTGGCTTATCTTCTTTCATCGTAAGAATGGAAGCTTCTGGGAGCGCATCTTCGTCTTTTGGCTCCTCTTCTTTTTCTTCTTCTGGCTCTTCAGGATTCAGCTCAGCCGTCGCTTCTTCGGCTGTAACCTTTGCTCCCTCGGCACTATTGAGCTCTTCGATTAGAGATACAACCCCGTCACCATCGCGATCGGCGTCTTCTTTATGTATCTCCGCGTTAATAATTTCGTCGTTTTTATCGAATTCTTTTGACTCAACACTTGGCTTCGCGTGGATGCGTTGCCTGGTTGAACTTTTAATATGATTATGAAGCGATTGTGCGTCCATTTCCCACCTTAATATTATTATGCTTATTTTATTATAACACTATTTGGCCGACGAGGGGGATAAATTGCTTTTTTTGTGTTATAATTTACGGACAGACAGGGGCGTAGCTCAGTTGGTAGAGCACTGGTCTCCAAAACCAGGTGTCGCGAGTTCGAGTCTTGCCGCCCCTGCCATTTTTAGCTACCGTAAGGTAGTTTTTTTATTCTTGTTTTTGTAGAATGACGTTTTGAATTTTGTCGTCTCGACATTGAATAGTTAGTTTGTAATCGCCTTGATAATAAGTTAGAGTGGACGAATTGCTCTGCTCGGTTAATTCACCAAGCCCAAAGGTTTCTTCAAAATCTTCGATGGTTTTAAGTTCACGTTTTTCGTAAACGATTTTAGAGTTTTCAATACTTGTAACCGGCTCATTATCGCTATTCGTAAAAGTATAAAAGCCAATCCCAGTGATTACGCCATCTTTTTCCCAAAAAGCGACATCGTCATAGTAATAAGGAAAATCGCCATCAAGAACAATATATTTCTTAATTTCATTCGTCAGCTTATCGCCAACCGCATAGCCATTGATGGTCATTTTTTCTAAACGGGCGCTTTCATAAACGTTATCTACGCCGCCAAATATTTGCGCAATAGTAGTGTTTTGGCTAAGCAACATGACGCTTGCGACGCCGGCTGCGATAGTTAGAACTGTAAGAACGGCAACTATAATTAGGCCCTTGCCAAGTCTTTTTTTCTTGTTTTTTGCCATACGTATCCATTATGACATAAAGATGGCGAAACCGCTAGTACTTATTGACTTTTTATGCATTTTGTGATATATTTTAGATAAGTTGTGGAGGCAAAAACGCAACTTTTCTTGTCCGTCTACGAGTGAAGGGATTAAGCCATGACGGAGGATAAGAAATACAATTGGGGTTGGTTAGACTGGGATTATCCAGCCATTAGCATCGATCCTAAGGCAATCGTACGTGATCGTGCTTTTTCGCTTGACGACATACCAAAAGAGTCGTTGTGGGAATTGCACTTTCTCGCAGAGTTCTGCAAGAAAAAGATCCACTACATTCGGACCAAACAGTACGCTTTCGCAAGAAGCGTAGAATGGAAGGCTGAGAACTTTCCACCTGAGTACGAAAAAGCAAACGAACAAGTCAAAGAGCTTGATTACGTACGCATGAAAATGGAGCATGCCTGCCTTGAGCTAGACCAACGCAAGCGTTAAAAACGCTCGCACCTTCAAAAACCCGGGTCAATCCCGGGTTTTGGCTTTCTTAGGCTTTTTTATCTTTTTCGCGGTCAATGAGACAGGTGTAGGTGACACCAGAAACGGAAGCAACTAGACCAATGATAAGTGCCATATCGACGAAGAGCATAATGAACATTGGCGCGATGCCCTGTTCGATATATGCAGCTGTAGCCATGTGAGTCATCATAAGTTTAAAGGTTGGTACTGGCCAAGGTAGGAAAAGAAGCACGCCAGCTACAACAGATAGGAATGCCAAGACTACATTTAATTGATACACGCCACGAATTAAGCGCGTGTTGCGCTCGCCTGCGCGAATCACATAAAGCGCGAGCAAGAAATACAGCAAAGCTGCGACGAAGCCAATAATAATCATAGTAGTAATAGCAAAATCAGTCATGTAAGCTTCTGTACGAGCGGCAATGTAGCGGTAAACGCCAGAATACATCATCGGAAGAAGCGCCATAAGCACACTAGCGAGGGACATTAACCCGCCCATGAGACGTAAACGTGCACATGTTTTTTCGTCTTTTGGCAAGATGCTGCCAGTATTATTTTTGTGTGTTTTTGTAGCTGTAGTCTTCTTTGGCATGATTAAAATTTAAGTCCATTTAAACTTTTTTTGTATTATATCATAATTCTTATGTTAAAATAAAGTTAAAGTTATCTCAATAAGGGTGAGCAAATGCAAGATTTTACAAATTTCAATCAACCACAACCAAGCAGCGCTGACGGCTACTACAAAGATCCAATTGAAGTCGCCCCAGTTGCAGACGAAAAGAAAGCTGAAACTCCAGCAGAGCCAGCAAAAGAAGAAGCGCCAGTATTAAGCGCGGAAGAAACTCCAGCAGAAGAAGGCGCCGAAAACAAGACAGAACTTAGTCCAGAACTAGCTGAGTATCTTGAGACTACTAAAAAACTTCTCGAGCAAACACGTAAAGAGCGTAATGATACTATTGTTAGCATCGACCAAGAAGAAGATAAGATTACTAACGCACGCAAAGAGCAAAATGATAATCCTGAACATTATGAAATGATTGATTACACTACCCTAAATAGTTTGCGTGACAGCTTGTATCGTAAAAACGATCTGATCAGTTCGCTTATCGGCGTTATTCGCTCTATTGAGTAAAATCTTGATGAACCCGCTCCCCTGGCGGGTTCTTTTTTGTAACAAAAACGGATATAATCATTAACAGTATGGGCAGTATTTTGGCGGATTTTGAGCGGAAGATAGAAAAACGGGAATACATTTCCGCGTCATTGTTCCGCAAGGTTCAAAAACGTGCACCAGAACGTATCCCAAAGCAATTCGATCTCGACGATTATAATGACAAAATTCTAGAAGTCGAATATGCGAAACAAAAACATTATTTTGAGCATTTGCTTGACGACATTAATCCAAAGATAAAACTCGATAAAGAACAAGCCAAAGCAATCTTGGCAGACGAAGATCGTGAATTGATTATTGCCGGAGCTGGAACTGGTAAAACTACCACTATGACCGCTAAGGTCAAATATCTCGTGGACAAAAAAGGCATTGATCCAAAAGATATTTTAGTTATGAGCTACGCCAAGCGCGACGTGGAAGATTTACGTGAAAATATTAATGAAGCGTTAAAAATCCCTGCAGACATCACGACTTTTCACTCTCTTGGTTTCCGTTATATTAAACAAAGTTTACGCTATAAAAACTGTTACGCTGTAGGTGAAAACGAGCGCAAAAAGATATTTCTTGAGTTTCTGAAGAAAAAAATCTTCACTAGTTACAGCAATACCGAAGATTTTGTCGACTGCTTCAATTATGATGCAACCGGGCGCAAAGGCTTAATTGGCAGCTTCTTCCGTGAAAATTTTGGTCGCTTTAGAAGTTTTGACGATTATTTCGATAACTATGTCCGAAAAGCAATGAGCGAAGTTAGGGATCCAGAAGCTGCACTGAAAAAACTTGTCTACGCGAGCATCAACGCCGATAAACCTCGTACGCTCCTAAACGAAAGAGTTAAGTCTAAAGGCGAAGCCGTGATTGCAAACTGGCTATACCGTCACTCAATTAGTTATGAATACGAGCAAGTATTTGACGAATTATTGCCCGATCTAAATGGCTACAGGCCAGATTTTACCTTGCATATTGGCGGCCAAAAAATCTATGTTGAATATTTTGGTTTGAGCGATAGCGATGAGAATAACAATTACAATAAAATACGCAAAATCAAAGAAGAATTTCACCGCAAGAATTACACGAACTTCATTGCCCTAGACTATGAACCTAACTATGGCTATCTTAAGACGTTAAGAAAGAAGCTGGAAGAGTTTGGCTTTCATTTGCCAAGCGAGCGTAGTCCAAAAAGCGTCTATGAGGCCTTCGTACGTCATAATCAGCTTGCGGAATTTTTCAGGCTCGAAGAATTTTTCTACGATATTATTGATACCGTAAAGATGTCATTGAGGCGCGAACAATTTGATGAAATAGTAGAGGATTTTCTAGAGGACGTTAACGATCTCGATGCGCGAATTTTACTCGAGAAGCAATATAAATATATACGTGATTTCTATATCTTTTATAGCGGCGCCATCCATCGTAATCCGGACAAACTTGGTTTTGATTTTGCGGATATGATTTATTACGCAAAAATCTTTATTAGTCGCATGAATGATGACGTTTTCCATTATAAATACATCATTATTGATGAGTATCAGGATATTTCTTTGGACCGTTACGAACTAGCGCGCGACATGATGGAGCGTAGTAAGGCCAAGCTGGTAGCCGTTGGTGACGACTGGCAGACTATTTATTCATTTGCCGGCTCGCGTATCGAATATATTTATAATTTCCGCAATTATTTCAAAGATGCCAAAGTATTCAAGATATCAAAGACTTATCGTAGTCCGCAATCGCTAATCGATATCGCAGGCGACTTCATCATGAAGAACCCTGATCAAATACGTAAAGAATTAAAGAGTGCCACTAAGAATATAAACGACCCGTTTGTATTCTTAGATTTCGCAGGTAGCGCCGACGAAGATTCTTTGGATGACGAATTTAATAAAGCAAAACAGGCCGTTTTGAGCATTCATCGCCAGCGCCCGGATGATAAAATCGTGATTCTTGCACGCACAAATGCAACCCTCAAAGCAATGATGGACTCGAGCGCCGGTTTTAAGGATGAAATTAGCACTAAAGTATCATTAAAAGAGGCGCCAGGATATAAATTTGACGCCATGACTATCCATAAATCCAAAGGCCTTACGGCTGATTGGGTGATTATTATCGGCTTAAATAAGAATTTTCCGAATAAGAGCCGACCGGCATTTTGGATGCTGAGATTGTTCATGAATATGCCAGCGGAAGAAAGTATTAGTTACGCCGAGGAGCGACGCGTGTTTTATGTAGCTTTAACTAGAGCGCGTTATAAAGTTGTACTACTAAGAAATACAAACGCAAAAGATCGCAGCACCTTCCTGAACGAAATATACAGCGCTATGCGAAACTGATTTTGACTATACTGCAATTATATGTTAAAGTAATATAGTTCGAGGCGAACAACTCTCGGACAGGGTTCTTTATAATATTGCTAGGTTTGTTCCGTTAGGGGGTAATTAAATGAAGAAAACGATTGGAATATTGGCTATTGTTACAGTGGCTGGCGCCGCTGCGCTTTGGGCAGTCGCGAAGACTACTCGTAACTTCCAGGACTTTCTGAACAGGCACTACGATGACGAAATCGAAGACGACTATCACGAGGAACTGCACGAAGACTTTCCTGACCCGGCAGATGCGTCTGGGGACTAAGCACCAATTTTGATCCGAAGCAAACCGATAAAACCTAGCAATATATCCCCCGAAGTTGGACTTTTATTTTTAGCCCAACTTCGGGGCTTTTTCTTGACTTTTAATTATGCTTGTGGTATAATTATAAGGTTAGATTGTGTGCTGATCTAATGTACGAAAGGAGTGTGATACTATTTGAGCACGCCTAAAATCATCGGCCTACGCGCCGAGACACTGAACGCTTGCGATAGCAGTCTCACCGCAATGCTGTTCGACCCGTTTACACCCGATGAGCTAAATGCAATCATGCACGATCCGCGTGTAAGATTTTACGCTGAAGCCATCATAGATCTGGAACTCTACGGTAGACTGTTTGCTGGTAAAAAAGATTTTATCAGAGATAAGATTCGTCGAATCAACAGACTCATTGATACGATTAATTGCGAATACAGAATGCTTTATTTGATCGATTTTCAAGAGGCGCATCGTCAGAAGATGATTCTGCGTAGAATGCGCGTTGGTATCCGACGAGCCGCAAGGAATGCCAGAGGGGAGTAACGAGTAAACTACATCCGAGCCGCCCATTTTGAGGACGGCTCGTTTCATTTTTTTAAACTTTTTAGCCACTAGAAATAGCGGTTTTTTCTTGTTATACTGAGAACTGCTTATTTCAAATACTTAAGGAATACATGTTTAAACTTTTCAAAAACTTTACAAAAAAGGATTTCCTCTTTATTGCTCTCGCAATTCTTTTTATTGCCGGACAGGTCGGTCTTGAGCTAAAGATGCCGGAATATATGTCGACCATCACTCAGCTCGTGCAAACCGAAGGTAGCGAGATGGGAGAAATTCTCCAAAATGGCGGAATGATGTTGCTCTGCGCATTTGGCAGTCTAGTTTCGACTATTATTGCAGGTTGGT
The DNA here is from genome assembly GCA_946537195.1 of uncultured Candidatus Saccharibacteria bacterium. GTDB lineage: Bacteria > Patescibacteriota > Saccharimonadia > Saccharimonadales > Saccharimonadaceae > UBA2834. The sequence goes on from CAMNFE010000006.1 coordinate 14,195, forward strand.
TCGTTTCGAATGTAGGCGCAGACTTTACCTACATTACACGCAAAAAGATTTTCGATAAAGTTGAGCAACTCGGTATTAACGAGATTAAAAAATTCTCCACTGCTTCCCTAATTACCCGCACAACCAACGATGTTACGCAGGTACGCATGGTCATTTCGATGGGTGCAAATATGCTAATCCGTGCACCAATGAGTGCTATTTGGGCGATTGCGAAAATTTCCGGCAAGAGTTGGCAATGGAGCACCGCTACTAGTATTGCAGTGGTCATTATGCTGGCGACCGTGATTACGATTATGATGATCGTAATTCCACGCTTCAAGATTATTCAGAAACTAACCGATAAACTCAACGGCGTTACGCGCGAAAACCTCACCGGTATCCGCGTCGTACGCGCCTTTAATGCCGAAAAATACCAAGAGCATAAGTTCGACGTTGCTAACACCGAAGTGGCCGATACGACTCGTTTCGTCGACCGCGTCTTAAGCGTAATGTCGCCAATGATGTACTTAGTAATGAATGGTATTACTTTGGCAATTTATTCAATCGGCGCAATCTTAATTAGCCAATCGATCATGTCCGAAAAGCTGACCGTGTTTAGCGATATGGTCGTATTCTCAACTTACGCAATGCACGTAATTATGAGCTTCTTGATGGTCGCAATGATCTTTATGATGATTCCACGCGCACAAGTTTCAGCCGAACGTATTAATGAAGTGTTGGATGAAGAAATCACCGTCAAGGATGGCGATTTCGATGACGAAACCGCTGAGACTGGTACGGTCGAATTCCGCAACGTCTCATTTAAATATCCAGATGCCGAAGAGTATCTTTTGAAAGATATTTCCTTCCGCGCCGAAAAAGGTCAAACGGTGGCATTTATTGGCTCGACTGGCTCCGGCAAATCAACCTTAATTAATCTGGTGCCACGTTTCTATGATGTTACTGATGGCGCTGTTTATGTCGACGGCGTTAACGTAAAAGATTATAAGCAAAAAGCCCTACATCAAAAACTTGGCTACATTCCACAGAAGGCCGTAATTTTCAGCGGTACTGTAGCAAGTAACATTTCTTATGGCGACAACAAAAACGGCAAGCCAAGTGAACGCAAAATTCAGACTGCCGCAAAGGTCGCCCAAGCTAAGAGCTTCGTTGAAAAACTCGACAAACAATACAATGCACACATCGCGCAGTCGGGCACGAATATTTCTGGTGGCCAAAAACAGCGCCTCGCAATTGCGCGCGCCGTGGCTCGTGATCCAGAAATCTATATCTTCGACGATAGTTTCTCCGCTCTAGATTACAAGACAGATGCCGCATTGCGCCAAGCACTCAAAGATCATACCAAGGATGCAACTTCATTAATCGTCGCGCAACGCATCGGTACTATCATGCATGCCGATCAGATTATCGTGCTCGATAAAGGTCGCTGCGTTGGTCATGGCACCCACAAAGAATTGATGAAAAATTGTGAGATTTATAAAGAAATTGCCTTATCTCAGCTAACAAAGGAGGAATTAAATGTTTAACGGTGGCCATGGCGGCCGTCGTGGCGGCCAAGACGCAAAAGTAAAGAATTTCGGAAAAGCGATTAAGCGCATGCTGGCCGAAATGAAACCTTTCTATTTGCTAATTACAATTGCAATGGTGATGTCCATTGTAGGTTCGGTTTTGAGCGTAATCGCGCCGAACAAATTGGCGGAAATTACCGACGAAATTAGTGCTGGGTTAATGCTGGATCGCGAAAAAATTTCAAGCGTCGCAACAGAACTAATGCAAGATCCGACCAGCACCAGCGAGATTGACGGCGTAGAAATTTCGCCAGAAGACAAAATGGCATTCGCAAAATCCATGCAGGAAATGCAGGCAGAACTTGGCGAAATGACCGAGTTTACACAGGACGACGCGAAGAAGATTTACCAAAAAGTTGACGAAATGCCAGAATCTGTCCAAGAAGTCATCAAACCAAAGATGAATTTTGAGGCAATAAAGAATGCGGCAATCTTCATGATTTGTTTGTATATTTCGTCCGCGATTCTGGAGTTCCTTGAAGGCTTCATTATGGCCCGCGTAACCGCAGGTTTTGCGCGCGACTTACGTAATCGTATTTCGCACAAGATTAACAAATTGCCGCTCAAATATTTCGATCGTAACCAAATTGGCGACACACTTTCACGCGTCACGAACGATGTCGACTCAGTTTCTAGTAGCCTTGATAACTCATTCGGCTCTATCATTGGCGAAGGTTCTCTATTACTCGGCTCGCTCGTAATGATGATTATCACCAACTGGGTCATGGCGTTAGTTGCAGTTATTACGAGCCTGTTCGGTTTCGTCTTTATGTCGATGATTCTGAAACGCTCTCAAAAATACTTCACCATGCGCCAGGTCGAGCTCGGCAATATGAATGCGCACATCGAAGAAATCTATTCTGGCATTTCGGTCGTAAAAGCCTACGATGGTAAAGCTACGGCGGACAAGAAATTCGATAAACTCAACAAAAAGATTCGTTTCGCTAATCAACATAGCCAATTCTTGTCTGGCATGATGCATCCTATCATGGCATTTACTGGCAACCTCGGCTATGTTGCGGTCTGTGTGACCGGTGCCCTACTGACGATGAATGGCGCCATTAGCTTCGGCGTAATCGTCGCATTCATGACCTATGTCCGCCTATTCTCCTCCCCACTCTCACGTATCGCACAGGCCGTTGGCGGATTGCAGCCAGCTGCTGCCGCAAGCGAACGCGTCTTCGAGTTTATCGATGAAGATGAGATGGCCGATGAGCGCGAAATCGAAAAGCACATCGATAAAGGCACAATTAAGGGCGACATCGTCTTCGATCACGTAAAGTTCGGCTACGACGACGACAAGACTATCATTAAAGACTTCTCAGCCGAAGCAAAGGCTGGGCAAAAGATTGCTATTGTCGGTCCAACTGGTGCCGGTAAAACTACAATGGTTAATCTCTTGATGAAGTTTTACGACATCAAGGATGGCGATATTCGCATCGATGGTATATCTACGAAGAATATGACGCGCGCTGACGTACATTCGCTATTCACGATGGTGTTACAAGATACTTGGATGTTTAGCGGCACTGTGCGCGAAAATATAGCCTATAATCACAAGAACGTCAGCGACGAAGACATTATGAAGATCTGCGACACGGTCGGCCTTAGCCACTTCATCAAGACACTTCCGCAAGGCTTAAAGACTGACGTCTCAGAAAGCGAATCGATTTCAGCCGGCCAAAAACAGCTGATTACAATCGCACGCGGTATGGTGGAAGACGCGCCATTCTTAATTCTAGATGAAGCAACTTCAAACGTAGACACTCGCACAGAAGAGCTCGTTCAGAAAGCGATGGATAAGCTTATGGAAGGACGCACTTCATTTATTATCGCGCATCGTCTTTCAACTATTAAGAACGCCGATTTAATCCTCGTCATGAACGAAGGAAATATAATCGAGACCGGCAACCATACGCAATTAATGAAAAAAGGTGGTTTTTACGCCGACCTTTATAACTCGCAGTTTGCGCTTTAATCTGTTATACTAAATATGTTACATCGTGGAGGAGTGTTTGGAATGAGTAAACAACAACAGACCCAGGTGCGTGGTCGTACAAACAAGGTGATGCTATTCACTTGTGCACTAATATTAGTTGCGGCAGTAGCTGCTGGCATAATTATCAATAACGCTACTTCTGGTTCAAGATTTGAGAACGAGATTGTCGCTATTAATGATGCTTTTTCAAAGGGCGACGATACAAAGATTAACGAAGTGCTCGATCGCACAATGAGTACAGGCGAATATGCCAAAGTAGAGAAAAGCCTAAAGAGCTATGTTGGCGACCTTTTTAAGAACATCAATGATATTGACAAACTAAGCGATAATGATACTATCTATAACTCCCTTGAGGGCGAATATTTAGCAAAAAATATCGACAAGCTCGACAGTACAGTAGCTGAGCTAAAGGATGCCTCCGCAAAGATAGATGTTCTCACTGCCGACGCCAAGAAACTCTACAATGAAGAATCCGTCCGCGAATACATCAAAGAACAAAACCTAGACGAAAACTATACCAAATTATTTATCGACAACGCTAAACTCTTTTACGACGACGAAGACCTGCGCGACAATTACAATAACACTCTGAAATTGCTAAGCAAATCCATCAAAGTCGAAGTTGAAGCAGTTGAATATTTGAACAAAAACAAGTCCGGCTGGAAAATCGAAAACAAGCAACTCGTATTTACGGACGATGCAGTCGCGAAGAAATACAACGAAATCCTGAACAAAGTTGCAAAAATCTAAAAAAATTATATATTATGGACAAATGACCGCCAAAACAGAGGCGGTTTTTTGTATTTGACAACTGATTTTTTTATTATCAAGCAAAACATTTTTTCACAGACTTGCAAATACCCCTGTTATTTTTAGATTTTTTTGCGGCCATAGCGCTTGTGTTTCCAACCATAAGTGCTATACTAGATGTAGATGAAAATTTTGATGCTAGGATGGGAGCTTCCCCCACACAACAGTGGCGGCCTAGGCGTAGCATGTCTGCACCTATCGAAATCTCTCGCCAAACTTGGCGCGGATATCGATTTTGTTGTCCCGTATGAAGCCGAGCATCATTTTGATTACATGAATGTTCTCTCTGCGGGCCATATTGATCCTGATCAGATTTACAAAGGCTCTGCTTACGAATCGGCCGATGTCGAAGAAAAGCGCTTCAAAGACGGCGCTGCTCAAGAGATGTTTTCGATCCGCGATATCCAGAAGAACTACTGTAATTTCGTCGAAAAATATTTGATGGAATTTAAGCCAGATTTGGTACATGCGCACGACTGGTTAACTTATGAAGCCGGTATCCTAGCAAAGAAAAACTTCGGTATTCCACTAGTCGCACACGTACACGCTACCGAGTTTGACCGTGGCGGCCCAGATGGCGGGAATCCACTAATTCATCAGATTGAATACGAAGGTCTGGTTTGGGCTGACAAGATTATTGCCGTTAGCCAAGCAACCAAAAACATCATCGTCGAGAAATATGGTATTCCGCCAGAGAAAATTGACGTCGCCTATAATGGCTTCGAATTACCAAAAGATGATGATTACCGCTACGACGGATCTAGCTATCAGTACCTCGAAGGCTTAAAGAAGAAAGGCTACACTGTCGTCTCGACTGTTGGTCGCTTTACGCTTCAAAAAGGCCTCTTCCACCTAATGCGTGCCGCAGCCCGTGCAATCCAATTGCATCCAAAGATGGTCTTCCTCTTTGCGGGTGATGGCGAACAAAAAGATCAACTCATGCACATGTCGGCTGATTTGGGTATCTCCGAGAATGTTATCTTTACTGGCTTTATTCGCGGCAAACAGCTACGCGATATCTATAGTATTTCTGATATCTTCGTAATGAGCTCCGTATCTGAGCCATTTGGCTTGACGGCACTCGAAGCCGCTCACCACGGTAACGCTTTAGTAATCACTAAACAATCCGGTGTCGGTGAAGTGTTACAATCAATTGTTCGTTATGACTTCTGGGACGAAGACAAGCTGGCTGGCGCCCTGGTCAATATAGCCGAAAGTCCAGCTTTAACTCACACCCTACAGGACGGCATCCGTCACGAGTATACTCGTATATCTTGGGACGATGTTGCGGCGAAATGTATCCAGGTGTATGATGAAGTTAGCAAACACAAAAGAAACCGTTTTTAAAATAAAAATGGAGGTGAATCCAGAATGAAGTCGATAGTACTATATTTGCATATGCACCAGCCATATCGTGTAAAGCATTATAGTATTTTTTCAGTTGGCCACGATCACGACTACTGGATTGATAAAGATTGGTATACTGGCGCTAACAACGAGCGTGTTTTCAAAAAGGTGGTAGAAAAGTCCTATCGCCCAATGCTTGAACATCTTGAAAAATTGATCAAAACTACTGATAAATTTAAGTTTTCTCTTTCGATGACGGGAACTTTCCTGGAACAAGCCGAAGAGTGGGCTCCAGATATTATTGAATCGATTCGCCGCCTAGTTCAGACTGGTCGTGTCGAGATTGTCGCCGAGACCTACAATCATTCGCTCTCCTTCTTCATGGATCGCGAAGAGTTTGAAGCCGAGGTACGATTACATCAAGAGAAAATTCGTGAATTGTTTGGTTATCAATCGCAAGTATTTCGTAATACCGAGTTAGCATACAACAATGATTTAGCGCACTGGGCAGACGATTTTGGCTTTAAAGGTATTATTGCTGAGGGTTGGGATAAGATTCTGGAAGACCGTACGCCAAATAAGATTTATCACCCAGACGGTTGCAAAAACGTAAAGCTTTTAACTAAGAACTATCGTCTCAGCGACGACATTGCTTTCAGATTCTCAAATAAGAATTGGAGCGAATGGCCACTAACCGTAGACAAGTATCTACGCTGGTTGGATGAAGATTTCAAAAAAGGTCCTATCGTTAACCTCTTTATGGACTTTGAGACCTTTGGCGAGAATATTTGGAAAGATACCGGCATTTTCGAATTCTTCGATGACTTAGTATACCGCTGGAATAACAATGCTGATTGCAACTTTATGACCGTGTCAGACGCCTGTAACAGCTTCGAGCCGGATGATAGCGTTTCGATGCCATGGACAGTAACTTGGGCAGATACCGAACGCGACTTAAGCGCATGGCTCGGCAACTCTATGCAACACGAGGCGCTAAAGGCAATTTACGACCTGAAGACAGATGTGCTTGCTAGCAACGATAAAGAATTAATCTCTGACTGGCGTCGTTTACTAACATCGGATCATCTCTATTACATGAGCACTAAACATCTTAATGACGGCGGCGTACATCAATACTTCTCACCATACGACTCGCCTTTCGACGCGTTTTTGTATTACATGAACGCAGTGCGCGACGTGCGTGGACGTGCCAATTCTTACAAACCAAAGACCAAGGAAGAAGAGGCTGAGGAAGAAGAATAAAAAATATCTCCCTTTGGGAGATATTTTTGTTGATTATTTATTTGATTTTATTGTGATTCCAATAGACTACAGCGCCCGCGAGGCTAGCAATCGTAAACATGAGACCGATAACGAACGTCGAAAACGCAGAACGATAAGCATCCGTTTGCTCGGCGAAATACATTTTGTCATATAGAAATATTGCTGCATCATTAATATCTTCCGTACGCGCTTCGTCACCGCCCGATGAGGCGCATACCCCTTCATTCTTTGTGCCCTTCACGCCATCACTGTCGACAGTCTCGTCAAAGCAAAGGCCGCGCCCATTCGAAATCGGCATCATCCATGTGCTACTTCCGGCAAGATTGATCATTGAGAAAAATGAAATGGCGCCAAAAACGAACGCAATCACTACTAAAAATAGTGTATTGAATTTAACTCGATTATTAGTTTTAGATTTCTTAGTGCTCATGCTTTAAGTGTAGCATATTACACTAACTTCACGAGACACTCAGTCGTGAAGAAGACATCTTCGGCGGTTGAGCCACGTGAAAGATCGGATACAGGTTTTTTAAATCCGAGTAGAATTGGTCCGGCCAATTTGGCGCCGGCGAATTGTTCGAGTGATTTATACAGAATGTTCCCAGAGTTAATATCTGGAGTTATGAGGACGTTAGCGTGGCCAGCTACTTCAGAATCATGTGGTGCTTTTTTCTTACCGATGCGTTCATTAACGGCGGCATCGAGCTGCATTTCCCCGTCAACGAGAATCTCCGGGCGACGTTCGCGTATTAGCTTGATCGTTTCGGCGATTTTATCCATCGATGGGTCCTTGCCGCCGGAGCCAAAGGTCGAGAACGAAAGCATCGCAATACGTGGTGTTTCTTCGAGGATTTTAGCCGCTGCATCGTTAACCAAAATAACAATGTCCGCCAATTGCTCTGCGGTAGGATTTTTACAAGTTGCACCGTCGGAGACAATATAGCGACGACCATCTGGGAAGTCTGCTACAAATAGGCTAGAGAAAGTTTTCTTTTCTTCTGGGTTAGTTTGCCCTGCCACGCCGATTTGATCACGGCAAGCTAAGATAACGTCGCGAGACGAAAAATCAATACCGGCCACCATTGCATCCGCTTCGCCCTCAGCGACTTTTTGGCCAGCAACTGCCATTTCGCATTCTTCAAGAATTGGCTCGCAAATGCCTTGTTCTTTGAGCGTGTTGGCGGCTTCTTTAATAAAATCATTATTTGCTTCTGGAAAAAGAATTTTATACATACTACTATTGTAGCATTTTTAGAGATTCAACGAGCTTAGCTGGGCTATAATAATCCGAAATTTCCGAATCACAATCAGACAATTTAGTTTTATACTCTTCGAGTATCTTTTTAAGTTCGTCCTGCCTATCCTTGATAGTTTTCTCCGAACAAGTCCCAACGCAGACTGATGTCTTGTCGATAATTTTAATTAGTTTATTGCTATATTCTGTTAATTCGGAGATTGTATGATCAAAACGCTCATCATTGAGCTCTTCGAGACTATTGCGAAAATCTTCAATATTTTCTTTGATCGAATTCATGCTTTTGGTGCTAACTTTTTTAAGGTCAACAGCCTGCAATTCTTTTTGTAACATCGTGATGGCGGTATGAAGTTTGATGAGATGAGCATCTTTTTCTTCATTAACTAGCGTAGTGTTGTAATCGTTTAATTGCTGCAATAGTTCTTTTTGCTCGGATGTTACGTAGGCGTTAGAATTAAACTCCGTCAAAGTATCTTGATACTTTTGATGAGCATCTTTAAGCATCGTTTGGTCGCTTGAGATTAGGCTAGCATTAATTAGGCTTAATTCGATAGTTGCGTCTTCGGCAAGCTGCTTTGCGAGTTCGCGATCATGTATTTGCTTAGCATAGGTTGCGCTAAAGATTTCAGCGATTACGAATAGAATAGCAAGCACGATTAATACACCTTTAATAAAGGTGCGCTTCGGGCGCTGATCATCGACACGGGCTTCACGATTTGCTTTGCGAATTTGATGGCGCGTGCGACCATATTCTATCATTCCCTGCTTCATCGTCGTGCGCTCCTTATAGTGTTATAAATTAAATTCGCATAGGTAATTCGACCTTCAGGATTCAGATGAATATGATCAGCATACATTAACGACCAGTTATTATGCGCAATTTCCCACCAATCAGCAATATAGACGTTATCATGTTTTTCGGCGTATTTTTTGAGCACGGCGTTTTGTTTGTCGCGCGGCTGCTGCGGTCCGGCATAGGCCGTAACCAAAATAAAGGTTTTGTCTTTGCCGGCAGTATTAATAATACTTTGAAGCAACGAATCGGTAATGTTGTATTCGTTGGTTACTAAGCTAATTACAATCGTGTTTGGCAATTTTCCTTTGGCGGAATATCCCGCAATAATACCAGTTGCAGTAATAATTGAACGTGATTCTTTTGCATCAACATAGGAGCCTGGAATAATTGATTCGAGCGCCTGCTTAGCGCCTAGCGTCACGGAATCACCAAGAATAAGTACATTTGCCGAGCTGACACTTTTTGCGCCGCTATTATCGGTAATTTTTGGCTGATTAGACGGATTGGCGGCAATCTTAAACTGCGAGGTTAGAACTTCGTCGACCGTATCTGTAAGACCATCAAGGCCAAGATATTTTACAGCCTCAACATCCTCGCTAACATTTTCCTGCGCGGCCATTTCATGAAGTTGATCGGAAATACTAGATGTTTCTGGCATGCGCGCAAAACTTATACCCGCCGGTATTAGCATTGCGATTAGTATGGTCACATAGGCGAAACGACGTTTCTTGTAGTACTTGAGCATCTTAAGACGATTGCCAACATGTAGCGCACGGTTACAAATAATCGCCAGAATAATACTTACAACAACATTAACGAGCGTATAAATCCAGGCTGGCGTGCCAAACGGTAATAGGTTTGGCAATAAAATATAGAGTGGCCAATGGAATAAATAAATACCAAACGATAACGCCCCGATTTGTTCCATCACGCGCACGAGATTAATTGGTTTATGACGAACATGCACGTTTGGCTGAAGTTTAATAATGCAAAATAGCATAATGACCGTCAGTAGCCCAGTGAACGGTAGACCAAAATAATACGTCATAGGATTTGCATAATCAAGCTTGAAAGATAAAATTGAAACAATTAACAAGCTCATTAATAAACCGATTGCTGGAACAACTTTTGGCGTGCGTGGCGTACGCGGAACGAGATAATTAAACACCGCAAAAGCGGCACCCATACAAAATGCGCCCATATGTGAGTCGATTGCAAAATAAGCACGATCCGGCTGCCCCATGAAGCCGCCGTATATTGCCATCAATAATTCAGAAACGACAGCAAGGACTGCGAAGATAATTCCAGCCGTATAAATGGCATGTTTGCGATCTTTTGAGGCGGAAATAATTGCCATCATAAAAAGCGGGACTAATAAATAAAACTGCATTTCAAGCGCCAAGAACCAAGTGTGCTGGAAAAGGTTAGGCGAAATGGTATTTTCATAGCTTCCGCCAGTGATAAGTTGAACGATATTAGTCGTAAAAGTAAGAGCCGCAATTGTATTTGCGCGCATGCCGGCAAGTATATCTGGATGCACAAAAAGCGCCAGAATCAGCGTTACTAAAACACATACTAGTAAGGCTGGAAAAACGCGCAAAAAACGGTCAAAGATAAAACGCCCATAATGAATTTTGCCATGTTTCGATTCACGTAGCAGTTTCCCAACAATCAAGAAACCAGAGATTACAAAGAATATATCAACTGCAATAAAGCCACCTGGTAGAAAACTACGGAAAAGATGGTAGACGACGATCAAAAAAATCGCAAAAAACCTTAGCGAATTGATGCCCGTCAACCATTGCATACTTAAATTATAATAATTTTTTCAGATATTCGCGAGCATGAGCATTTAATATGGCAAGAGAGATTGATACCAAAGTTGAAGTTCTTCAAGTATATAAGAATCGGCGCCTGGTTTTGCGGCAATTTCTTGGATGGCTTTGATGTAAGCATTCTGATTTGATTTGATACGCGCCATACGATATTCTTCCCATTTTTTATGCTCAGATTCAGAAAGAGTTTGTTCAAAATTGCGCGCTTTGTAATGTAATAACAATTCCGGCAAACGCGGATCGTGAAAATCAGGATGAAAATCGGCAAGTTCATTAATGGTAGCACGATGCACCGCATCGCAACGCGTGCGGTCGGTATTATCCAAAAATCCATCATAAAGCGCAGACTCTGGATCGGTAGCTGGCGGAAATTCTTCGCGCTCTTCGTTTTCGCTACGCATCTTTTCAATAAAATCTGGATGCGCAAGTAGGGCTTTAAGATTGTTGTCGACCTGCTCTTTTGTGAGCCCAATTTTCTTCCAACCATCACCCTGCCCCAAAACACCGAGCGGCGCAACCGCTGGACAGCGATTATATTTGAGCTCTTTGACGGTCGGGAAAAATTTAGGTTCTTCCTGCGCTAGTAGTTCATCTAGATTTTGGCGTAAGTCGAAAACTAAAACATTGCCATTTTTGGCGGGCGCAATTGGATATGCAACGGTAGTTTTTTCGAATTCAGAAGAATAACGGCCGGAACTATAAACAAACGGTGCTGGATTTTCGAGGTTTATCAATTTCTGGACAGCCTTCTTGTCGCGCATTTTAAAAAGCCAATCATATAATTGTGGCTGTTTTTCTTTAATTAAACGCGTAACATCGATTAGCGCCTCAACATCCGATAAAGCATCGTGCGCATGCTCGTGCGAAATACCATTTTCTTTCGTAATAAGTTCAAGTCGGTTAGTTGCTTTTCCATCTTCGCTGACCGGCCAATTAATGCCTTCTGGGCGAAGTGCGCGCGTCATACGAACAACGTCAAGTAAATCCCATTTACTACGGGCGTCTTTCCACTGCCATTCGTATGGATCATAAAAATTACGCCAGAAAGTATGGCGCATAAACTCGTCGTCGAAACGGACAGAATTATAGCCAATAGCAATTGTGCCTGGCGTAAATATTTCGTCCATAACATATTTGCAGAACTCAGCTTCCGTAAAGCCATCCATCAATGTAGATTGCGGGGTAATTTTAGTGACCATAATTGCGTACGGACTCGGCAAAGTGTCTTCACTAAGTTTAACTAGAACATTGATCGGCTCGCCAATAGGATTCAGGTCTAAATCGGTACGAATACCAGCAAATTGCATTGGTCGATCTTCGCGCGGATTCAAACCCGAAGTTTCGAGGTCATAAAAGAAAAAAGTCTGTTTTTGATCCATGCTTTCATCTTAGCATACATTTTTAAGCATGAGAAAAGGCCGGACTTGGTGACACACTCTGTCCGACCTTTCAGGCTCGATTGACCGCGAGCTTGCGGTTGCGCTCGTACGCATCATTTGTTGGCTGCCATCGGCAACTTTGGGAACTGAATAATCTCAGCCTTCAACTGCTTCTGGCTTCTGCGCTCTGCCCAAGCTTCACGCTTCTCGGCAATCTCTTCCTGAGCAGCCCACTTAGCAACGACCGCAATCTCACCCACGCTCAGATCCTGAGCGAAGCGAGCAGTGCGTCCCTTGCGTAGACGCTTATCCGCGATTGCGCTAGCATGCGCCTTGGCTGCGCGAGGAATGACCGCCTCCGCAATCCAGGCAGCAATAGCCAGGCAAATGATAGGCATAAGGAACACCGCAGTGGCGAATTCCATATCGAACAACATGTCCGATGAATAGATTCTTTCGCCAATAAGGAACTGAACAATACCATGGAAGTGGTTCGTCCAGAACAGTGCAGTGAACGCAACTGCCTCGATGATACCGACCGTCCAAGCTAGCGTGGTGCTTGGAAGCACGATGAGACTTTCGGTCTCAATCCTTGCACGAGCATTGCGGCGAGCGTACCTTCTTGACAGTTCCTTAGCCTGTTTGACGCAGTCAGAATTCCTGCGTGGCGGTGCGATAAGGTAATCCTCATCGCAAATCGGTTCCGGGCGGTCCATCAGATAGACCTTCCTGTATCCGATTATGTGCGCGATCAACGTGATCGCAAACAGAGCTGTAACATCCGTCAACAATTCAAATAACATAGTGATCCCTCCCTTAATTTTTTGTACTCCGCATTTCTGCATTTCTACCGGCTATCGAAATAACAGGCAGGAATGCAGAAATGCGTCTCAAGAGAGAGTATTTCATGCGTATCGAGTTTTCTATGTGCTTAGCCCCTTTTCAAAGGCTACGTCAATCATTATATCACACTTTACCAAAAAAGTCAATAATGCTTATGTTTAACCATCAAAAAACGGGCTTTTTGGGGCCCGTTTTAAAGTATTATACCTATTTACTGGACTCTTCGGTCTTTTTGGTGCTTTCTGTACTCTCAGTACTATCCGATTGATTTACTGTAATACCGTTAGCCTTGTAATAGAGGTCGATTAGCTCTTGACTCATTTCAACCTCTTTTGGCTTCTCTACGAGCATGACGATGAATTTGAGTGGGCTATTAGCCGGAATCGAATCACCCTGTGCCTCTGAGCCATAACCGAGAGCGGAAGGAATTGAAATTAAGCGTACGCCACCGATTTTCATGC